>JADFNO010000068.1 GCA_022563315.1 Planctomycetota bacterium
GTTCCATTTCTGGGACGCTGGGCACCCCGATGAGCAGGCGCTGATTGCCGCTGTCGGCAAGGGCTCCTTCTACGGCGCGTGCGATCCCAGCCTAGGTAGTCGAACCGGTAAGGGGGATTACTCGGCCATCGTGATCCTGTACAAAGTGAAAAAGTCGGATATCTGCTACGTGCTGGCCGCCGATATTGCGCGCCGGACTCCCGACGAAACGATCGAGCGGATCATCCACTACGGTCGGATGTACGACTTGAAATACTTCGGCGTTGAGGCCAACCACTTTCAGGTACTGATGGTCGAGAATCTGGAGCGCAGGTCCAAGGAAGAGGGGGTTCGGCTAAAGATCGAGCGGATCGAGAGCCGGTCGAACAAGCAGTCGCGAATCGCCAACTTGGAGCCAGAGGTGGCGCAGGGGCGAATTCAGTTCCGCAAGCGCGATGAGCTTCTGTTGGAGCAACTTCGGGCATTCCCGAACGCTTCGCACGATGACGGGCCGGATGCGTTGGAGATGGCGGTGGGTGTGGCGAGGAAGCCGCGCAACAGGTTTCAGATCTGCGATTGGCCTTCCGGAGAAGTGATCTATGACAGCGACTGGAATCGCTAGCAAAGGATGACGACCCCGACGCCCTGCAGACGGCCGTGGAACGCGCCCTCACCCGCCTGCGACACTTACATAATTCCTCTTATCGGACTTAGAGATAGGCAGATTCGAGACCGAGGAGCAACTCACAACACGGACACTCGCAAGCCCGCGGTACGCGCCGCCGCGTTACCTCAGCATCATTGGACATCCAGTTAACAGTCAATCTCCGGGACAATGAGAAGGAAAACCAGCGTGATCGCGTTGCTCGTCTTATTGGTGCTAACCAGCGGGTTGCTGGTTCGAGTCCTGCTCGGGGAGCTTCGCAGATCGCCGCGGAATCCGCGGCGGTTTGTGGTTAACGGGTTGGCCGGCAGAGCGGCGCCGGGCCCCGCGCCCCGGAAGTGGCCACGGCCAAAGGGTTAGGGCAAGGTCGGCCCGGGCGTGCCTGGACTCTCGGTTCCAGTCGAGAGATCGGCGTGTCGGTCGAAACCCTCAAGGTTCCGATCGGGCGCCCGCAATCCGGCGGTGGAACTCTCTGACTCTCTGTTTGACAGGGGCGTTGTGGTTAACCCGCGCGTCGAGATCGCGCGTCCGATCGGAACGCTGTTCATAACTCCCGAGACCGGCGCGCAGAAGTGCCTCGAGCCCCCTGTGTGGAGTCACTGACTTGGGTGGGTAGCGCGACTGCACAAGAGCGGCAGCAGAAGCAGAACCACCTATCGTGAGTATAATATGCGCTCATGGCACTCCAAGTTCTCGTCACCGGTGACATCCATGTCGGCCTCACGTCGACGAGGTTACCGGCGACATTCCCCGTCGAGTTCGCCCGAGCTGTCAACGGTTGGCAAGCGGTTGTCGATTCAGCGATTGCGCATCGTTGTGATCTTCTCATTCTGACCGGCGACATCGTGGATCAGGACAATAAGTTCTGGGAAGCCATCGGTCCTCTGGCATCGGGGATCCACCGTCTTGTCGAGCACGACATTCGGACGGTCGCGGTGTCTGGCAATCATGACCACGACGTGCTGCCGCGTCTCGCAGATCAGTTCGCGGGGAGCGGCGCGTTCCGACTACTGGGTCGGGACGGTCAGTGGGAGCGATACTCCGTCGATGTGGCCGGCCAGGCGGTCCTTCACATCGATGGCTGGTCGTTTCCGAATCAGTACGTCGACTTTGATCCAGTGGAGGCGTATCCGGCCACCGATGGCGATGGAATTCCCGTGGTTGGGATAGTACACGGCGACTTGGATGCCCCGGGTAGCCGATACGCTCCACTCAGCCTTGCGCGCTTACGTCAACAACGGGTTGATGGATGGGTTCTCGGGCACATTCACAAGCCGCAACTTATCATCGTTCGTGCTGTACCCAGGCTCACCACAAGCGTTGGGCTTTGGTGAGCTTGGTGCTCACGGCACCTGGCGCTTTCAGGTCGATAACCGCGGTATCTCTATGCCTAAACAGATGCCGCTGTCGTGCTGCCGCTACGAGGACATCGGTGTCGACATCACGGATGCCGAAAACGAAACCGAGCTGGAGCGGCTGGTGATCAATGGGCAGATCAACCACGGTGGTCACGCCGTTCTGCGCTGGATGGCGGGCAACGTGACGGTCAAGATGGACCCGGCGGGGAACATCAAGCCCGACAAGCAGCGGAGCAGCGAGAAGATTGACGGGGTTGTGGCGCTGATCATGGCCATCGGGCGCGCGATGTTCAGCGATCGACCGCAACGATCGGTGTATGAATCGCGAGGCGTATTGATAATATGACGCCGCTTGCGTGCGGCGTCGCTCTCGCACCGCACGTGGACTCGTCCGATGGTCGGTGACCGCTGGCGGTTGGGCCGTGCAGGTGAGCGAGCGCCCTTTGTGAGCCTTCCGTATGGGCGCGCCCACCGCAAGACGGCTCGGGCTCCAGCAGCCCGCGCCAGCGGGCTCTTAGCCCGGGCCGCGCGGCAGGCGGCGGCGTGGCCGTGGTGGGTACACCACCTCGTGTGAGGCCGGGCGCCGGCCGCCGCTCGATGCGGCCACGAACCGTGTCCGCGTATGTGCGGGCGGACACGCGTGAGCAGCTACAGACAAGTCACTTACGCTGATACTGACCCCTACCAACCCGGACGCATCGGACACATCGGACACCGAAACCGACACCGAGCGGTCTTGCGGACTTCCCCAGACACTCCCAACCCCCGCAGAACCCCTGCTTTGAGACGATCAGTCGGGGGTCGAAGCGCAAGGTCCAGATTCCTGTAAATTCTCGCCTTTTCTTGCTTGCATCCACCGGGGACCACGGTATGTTGAGCAGCGAGAGAGGAGCCCCGGATCCGTGCGGATCGGGGGGCGTCTTGTCCGGGGAACGTGAGGAGGCTGGCCCCGCGGTTCGGGGTTGAACGCCTTACGACAGAAGAGAGAGGGCTTGGTCGGCGCTTTGGCGTGCGACGAGGTCTGTTACGTCGATCGCATCGAAAGGTGCGGCCGAGGCTTCGAACTGTATGTGGACGGTTCAAGTTGGGCCTCTTTACTCTACGCGTGAGCGATTGGCTCGGAATACGCGGTCCGAGTCGGGAGGAAGAGGCAGAATTCTCGAGAACGACAAGAAATAGGAGAAAGCAGAAATGAGAAAAGCAATTGGATTGACAGCCGTCGGCAGCCTCGTCGCCAGCGGTGGGATGGCGATGGCCGACCACCAGAGCGTGGAGGACGTGATATTGGTTACCGATTTGATTTTCAGCGTCCACGATAACAATTTACCGTCAAAGGTCTTCAACTTCGACCTCGTGCTCGGTGACAACAATCAGCCGGTCGTTGGGTTCCGCATCGACTTTGACTACGTCAACATATTCGACGACTCGAGCTGGGCGTCGGACTTGGAGATGAAGCTGACGACCCCCGGCGGCCAGGTGACTGTCTACGGCCAAGAATCTTTCAACGGCGGTGATCCCTTCGGGCCCCAGGATTTCGTCTGGGACTTTGACGGGGTGGACTCACAGCCCTCCGGTTCCTACACCAGCACTCACCTCCTGTGGCATGACAATCCGATCCCCAAGGGCGGGGACTGGAACTTCATGTTCGCTGAGACGTGGGATGGCGGCACGGAGTACAACAACCTGACCATCACCCTGCTGAAGATTCCCAGTCCGGGCGCGCTGGCGCTGATCGGCGTAGCGGGCCTTGTCGCTCCGCGTCGTCGACGTCGGGTCTGAATCGTCCTGCAAGGCACATTTACCACGCCGCGAGCTTCGATCACGGCGTGGTTTTTCTTTTTTTGCGCCCTCGGACGACCGAATCAGTGCAATGGCCCAGGTCTGGGGTTTGGGTTGATGGGGGCGCGTGGGCGCGACCGTCTTTGTTCGGCGTCGGAGGTTCAAACCGCACGCGGCGTCACCCGGTTCGGGGCCCGCCTTCTCCGAGAGCCTCTTTCAACGGACCAAGATGCGCCTCGAAATGTTGGTGGCGGCCCACGGAGGTGTTATAGATCGGCCGGCGCACCTGGTCATAGCTCAGCGTCATCACATCTCGTTGTGACTCGTAGAACCGCAGGCATTGGTCGTCCCATTCGAGACCGGCAAAATCAAGGATCGCGCGGCTGACGCCTTCCTGATCCGCAACGAGCTCCTCGTACGAGACGGTCATCATCGGCAGATCCAGGACGTCCTGCCAATGACGCATCAGCCGTTCGTACTGCCGATACACCAGGCCGAGGTTGCGCAGATCGGAGGCGTAGGGATGCTTGCGGGGGGCGAGCGTCTGCATATAGCAGGAGAGGCAGGTATCGAGCGGATCGCGCCGGCAATCGATCACGCGCGCCCCCGGAACCAGCCGTGAGATGAGCCCGAGGTTCTCATAGTTCCTGAGGGCTTTGTCCACCACTCTCACGGCGCCGCGTCCGGTACGCCGGAGCTGATCGAGATACGCTCGCCCAAGGCGATCAGCCGCCTCCTGCGTCAGGTCCGCTATGCAGTCCGGGTACGGCGAGTACGAATCAAGCTCGAACATGAGCGAGCCGACCATTTCAGCCATCACTGCGATCTCGCCGGCGCCATGCGCCTTGGGGTGGCGGTCGATAATGCGCTCCACGAGCGTGGATCCCGTCCGTGGCATGCCGACCACGAAGATCGGCAATTCGGAGCGATCGGCTGCGCGCGGCAACGTCGCCAGATTCTGAGCCGAGAACGTTGAAATCAGATGCTTTATCTTTTGGGCGTAGGCGTCAGCGTCGAAGGGGCGGGCATCGACGCTGTTGCCCTGGGTATACGCTTCGAAGGCCCGGTCGAATTGACCGGCTGTCTCGAACGCTTTCGCCAGAACGAATAGCAGCTGCCGGCGAGTGCTGGATCCCAGATCGGGTTTGTCAAGGTGGCGCTGGACCAGCGCGATCGCGTCGTTCGGTCTGCCGGCACGCTGCTGGAGCTTGGCAAATACGATGGCCATGCTCGCAACCTCGTTGCCGGCCGCCACCAGTGGCGCCAACAGGTTCCGGGCCTTGTCGTAGTCGCCTCGGCGCTCCAGAAGATCAGCCTTCCCCGATACGGCGTCGGCATGCGCTTTGTCGAGACGCAAGGCCTTGTCGAATGAGGCAATGGCCCGATCGAGACACCCCTGTCCCGCCCACGCTTTCGCTAGATTGCAGTGGAGCATCGGGTCCTTCGGCTGCTGGGTGAGGCACTTTCGCAGGTACGAAGCGGCGTCTGCGAATTGCCCGCGTTCAAAGGCGATCACCCCCATGACTTGCAGGGCTGTGAGATCGTTCTTTCTTCTGCTGAGAATCTGGCGGCAGGTGGATTCGGCCTGCGCAAGGTTGCCGGATGCCAGGGACGCGGCGGCCTGTTTGCGAAGGATGTGCTCTTGGAAGTTCGCCATCGCCGGACTTTCAGCAAGAAGCGGCGTGCAGCCGCGGTGAACCCGGTCATCTGTTCACGGCAGGCGCCCAACGACACTCGCAATCTCGCGAGCGACCAGGGAATATAGGTCGGCGGACTGCGATCGACCATCGGGCAGTGCGACCACGAGGCAATCGGCTTGATTTGACGCCCACGCGGTGTATGAATCAGTCTATGCGAAAGTCAATCTTCGCCGTTTTGGGGATTCTGCTTCTCGCACTGATCGCACTCGGTATCTGGAGCAGTCGTCGGAGCAATGACTCAGGCCCTCCATTGCCGCGGACGATGAGCCGGATCGAGCCAGCCGTCGTCCAGCTTATTCGTAAGACCCGGGGCGATCTGTCTAAGGACTTGACCGACCCCGGGCGCTGGCTGGAACTTGGCAAGGTGTATGATGCGAACGAGTTCTACGAGCTGGCGGCTGAGTGCTATCAACGCGCCGCATCGCTCAACGAAGCAGATGCGCAGAGTTGGTACCACCTGGGCGTCGCCCGGACGCGACTTGGGCAAGACGACGAAGCGATCGAGGCCATGCACCGAGCCGCCGAGCTTGCTCACTCGTATGCCCCGGCCCATTGGCGTCTCGGGCTGCTACTGCTCGAGCAAGGCCGGCTTGACGAAGCCGAGCTGGCCTTTCGACGCGCGACCCAGATTGACGATCAGGACTCGGCGGGCTGGCTGGGACTCGCCCGCGTTGATCTGACCCGAGGCGATAACCAAAGCGCTGCGGCGACGCTCGAGACGCTGCTCACCTGGACCACGACAAACGTGGGCTACGCCAATCAACTGCTGGGAGCGGCGTACCGCCGCCTCGGCCGAACCGAAGAAGCCCAAACGGCCATGATGCGAAGCCAAGGCGCCCCGGCAGTCTGGAATGACCGGTGGCGTCTCGAGCTGATGAACTTCCGCCCCGGGTATACGCCACGGCTGCGCCAAGCGAATGCGCTTATCGCAGCGGGCAAGGTCGATGAGGGCGTGGCGAGGTTGGAGCAATTGCGTGAGGAGTATCCCGAGAAGCACACGGTCGTGATTAATCTCGCGAATGCATATCGCATCAAGGGGCGACTTCAAGAAAGCGTTCGCCTTCTCGGAGAAATTGTTGCCGTCAAACCCCAGGACTACCGCGCGCACTTCAGCCTCGCGGCCAGCTGCGGGAAGATTAGCCAATTGCAGGGGATCGAGTCACCGGAGGATTGGCGTAGCCGCGCACTGGAACATGCGCAGCATGCGATCGACCAGAATCCCAGCTTATCCGCAGCCTATGCCTTGATCGGAGACCTGCTGGTTCTTGAAGAGCGTTACGGGGAAGCTGTCGACCAATACCGCGAGGCCTATCAACGGGATCCCGCGAGTTACCAGTGGCTTTACCGCGCTGGAGTTGTCCACATGCAGCAGCAACAATGGGCCGAAGCCGCCCAAGACCTGGAAACGGTGACGCGACAGGCGCCCACCTTCGTCGGCGCGTTCAGAGCGCTGGGCGTCGCACAGGTCCAGCTCGGGCGCCTCGAGGAGGCGGAGGCGACGATGCTTCACGCCAGGCGGCTCAGCCCGGATGATCCGACGGTCGCCGATGAACTTACCCGGATCAGGGCGCTGCGCGACACCGAAGGGCCCTTACAGGATGCCGGTGAAGATGGTAAATCTGAATGAGGTTCGACCGGCGGCATTGAAGTGAGCACCCTCGCCGTCGCACTGATGCGAGCGCTTCGAAAGTCGGCGCGACCGCTTGTCTGTGTCGGGTGCTGAGGTATGGTGGTGACATGCGTCGAATCCGGCCGGGTATCCGTTCGATTCTCTCCGTGGCGCTGATCGTCGTCGGCCTCGTTTGGTGGCTTCGGCTTTCGATCGGCGCTGAACCTCCCGTGCCCCGGAACTTTTCGGATCTTGATCCATTGGTGCAGGACGTCGTCGCCGAGGCGCTGGAGTATGTGCGCAGCACGCCGGGCTCCATGAGAATGTGGATGCAACTGGGCCTCGTCTATGAAGCCAATGGACTTAAGGACTTGGCGCAAGAGTGCTACGAGCAAGTCGTCTCTGTGCAAGACTCGAACGCGAAGGCGTGGTATCGTCTGGCTTTGGTTCAGGATGCGCTGGGTGAAAGTGATCGGGCTTCAGGCACACTACGGCGCATGCTCGAGCTCGATGACACGTATGCGCCGTCCCGTTGGCGGCTCGGCTTCTGGCAACTGCGATCCGGTGAGTTGGAGCAGGCTCGGGAACAGTTCACGCGCAGCCTCGAACTCGAACCTAATAACCGCGCAGCCAGAGTCGGGCTGGCGCGCATCGACCTGAGCCGCGGACGGCCCCAGGAGGCTGCCGCGGTGCTCGAAGCGCTTGTCAACGAGCAGCCGAACGACGCCTATGTACACCAACTGCTCGGCGCGGCGTATCGACAACTTGGGCGGCACGACCAAGCGGCCGCTGAGTCGCAGCTCGGCCACGGCGCCAAGCCCACCCACTCAGACCCCTGGGCTGATGAGGTTCGCAGCTACACGACCGGCTATAACCGAGTCATGCGCAGCGCCCAACTCGCGCTGCAGTCGGGACGAACCGACGAAGCTGTCCAGGCGCTCGAGCGGTTGTACAAGCGACTACCATTTCGGGTACCGGTCGCGTACAACCTTGCCCTGGCATACATCGCCGCCGGCCGAGCAAGTGATGCGATTCGCGTGTCCCAAGAGGCTATGGCGAGAAGACCCAAGTCCGCCCCGCTCCACGTTGCTTTCAGCCTTGCCCTTGAGGCAAACGGTGATTCTGAACAAGCACTCTCTGCGATTAACCGCGGGCTCGAAGAAGATCCCAACTTCGGTCCGGCACTCAAGCAACGGGGTCTGCTTCTTGAACGCTCGCATCGATACCTCCAAGCAGCCGAAACACTGCAGGAGGCCGCTCGCATCCTGGGGGACGATGTGGTGGTGCTGCTTCGGCTTGGCCGGGTGCAACTCGAGCTCGAACGATGGTCTCAAGCCGCGATAACCTTCGACAAACTGACGGTGGATCATCCGAACCTCGCAGAGGGGTTCGAAGGCTTGGCGACCGCGAGACTCGAATTGGGTGCGCTCGACGAGGCCGAGGACGCGGTCCGCCGCGCACTGGCGTTGGGAGCAACCTCTCAAGCACGAGTGGCAGCGATCCGAGCCCGCCTCGACGCACTGCGGCAGAGCGCCAATGGGTCGCCTCCAACCCAACAGACGAGGGAGGACGACTAAGTGACGTCCCGAGATTGTGTCTTTGGTCGCCACGCACTCCGGTTGGGCGGAATCCTGATCGCCTGCGGCCTCTTTTTGGGGTGTGAAGGCTCGGCGCCGCCAGCCGGCGAACCCACACAGACTCTCGACGGCGATCCGTGGTTTGAGGAGCGATCCCAGCCGGCCGGCCTGGAGTTCACTCAACGGTCAGGCCAAGGTGATCGGTATCTGTTTCCTGAAGTCACGTGCGGAGGAGCAGCGCTGTTTGACATGGATGGAGATGGAGATCTTGACGCCTATCTAGTACAAAGCGGTCGGTTCACTGACGATCCGGAGGATCGTCCTCCCAACCAGCTTTTCCGCAACCGCGGAGACGGAACCTTCGAGGAAGTGACGGATGGAAGCGGCGCCGATGATCGCGGCTACGGCATGGGTGTCGCGACGGGGGACTACGACAACGACGGCGATGTGGACCTCTATATCACCAATGTTGGTCCCAATGTGCTGTTGCGTAACGACGGATCAGGCCGATTCACCGATGTGACGTCCCTGGCGGGCGTCGGCCACACCGGTTGGAGCACAAGCGCCGCTTTCCTGGACTACGACGCCGACGGTGATCTGGACCTGTTCGTCGTTAACTACATCTACTGGTCGATCAACGCCGAACGCGACTGCTTCACACCCGCGGGGATGCGCGATTACTGCGATCCTAAAGTCTACGAGGCCCCGGCCGAGGACATCCTGTACCGCAATAACGGCGACGGAACATTCACGGACGTGTCCGCCGCCGCCGGTATCACCGCAGCATACGGCAATGGCTTGGGTGTGGTGGCCGGCGATTTCAACGGCGACCATCTCGTCGATGTCTTTGTCGCCAACGATGGGATGCTCAACCAACTCTGGCTTAACGAAGGCAACGGGCATTTCCACGATGGGGCGATGCTCAGCGGCTGCGCACTCGATCAGGACGGCATCGCGAAGGCCGGTATGGGTGTCACCGCCAACGACGTGGACGATGATTCCGACCTCGACCTC
This sequence comes from Planctomycetota bacterium, assembly GCA_022563315.1. Classification (GTDB taxonomy): domain Bacteria; phylum Planctomycetota; class Phycisphaerae; order Phycisphaerales; family SM1A02; genus JADFNO01. Next base: position 9,681 of record JADFNO010000068.1, read on the forward strand.
CTCGTCGTCAACCTCTACAACGAGTCAGATTCGTTCTATCGAAACGAGGGCGAGTACTTCGTGGACGACACCGCAACCGTCGGCTTGGGAACTGTAACCCGAATATTCACTCGGTTCGGGACGGCCCTGCTGGATTTCGACAACGATGGTCGTCTGGATCTCTACGAAGCCAACGGACGTGTTCGACGCCAATCGATCTTGCATTCGGATGATCCGTTCGCAGAACCCAACATGTTGCTTCACGGCACGGCCAGAGGCGGATTCGAAGAGGTTCGTCCTCGAGGCGGCACGGCATCACTACTGGTTGCAACCAGTCGCGCTGCGGCCTTTGGTGATATCGACAACGACGGCGGGATCGACATCCTCGTGGTCAATCGTGACGGTCCAGCACATCTATTGCACAACGTCGTCAAGAATCGTGGCCATTGGCTTCTGTTCCGCGTCCTTGATGAGCATGGCAAAGACGCCTTGGGAGCAAGGCTGACCCTCCGCGCCGGTGGGCGAGTCGTCACACGCGAGGTGCGATCGGCCTATAGCTACCTGGCGGCCAACGACCCTCGGATCCACGTCGGCCTGGGAGACCACACCGGCGCGGAAGACGTCGCTGTTCGCTGGGTAAACGGAACGGTGGAGCGCTTCGGCCGATATGATGCCGATCAGGTGGTGACGCTGCGATATGGTTCAGGCATGCGGGTTGGGGAATGAAACTCCGCCACCGGTCATCGGATACTCGACCAGGACGCGACAGCCACACCGCTCAGCCAGCCAACACGGCGCGCATCTTCTCCAGCAGCCGTTTGGCGCCGCCGGTCTCAAGCGCACCGGCATCCCAAGTCATGGGCAACCTAGCGTCCGGGAACTTCGGAATGATATAAAAATGCACGTGCGGGACCGCTTGGTGCGCGGCTGATCCGTTGTTCTGAAGCACGTTGTACGCTTCGGCGCCCGTGGCCTGCATCACCGCCCGGCACAGTCGGGGCAGTTGATTTGCTCTCCCTTCTCACAGCGCGGGGTCCGGCAGAGGCTGCCCCGCCGACTTCGACGGCAACGGCATCGTCGGCGTCCCCGACCTCCTCGCCCTCCTCGCCAACTGGGGGCCGTGTCCGTAGCACTGCCAACGCCGCCCGATGAAGAAGTTGATCCTCAACATGGATCCCGGCGCGCCGGGAGTCAGCGAGACCTGCGGACGCAGGGAACGCTTGAACTCATCCGCCCAAAGCAGCAGCTTTGTGGTCGGGTACAGTGACTTGTCATGAGTTCGTTTCTGTCTCTCTCGACTTCATTCTATTCTGGAAGTGAAACATCGTCATCAACGCCGGAAACATCAGCAACACGAGGTACAGAAGTCTGGGATTCTTGACCCGTTGATCGAGTTCTCTCATAAATCCGAGCCAATCTGCAGACACCATTGCGATCGTCGTGAATGCGAAGACGACCAGCAGTAGGACTTGAATAGCTCGATAGGGGTCAACCTTGCCTCTGTTCATCCAAATTAGCGTGCCGACAAGGTTCGCTACGACAAAGCAACCTAACAGTAAGGCCGCGAGAGGAGGGGTCTGACTGAGGAATAGAATCGCGGCAAAGAAGAGCCAGCACGTAGAACCAACCTGTGTGCCAAACCAGCCACCCGTATTCCACTGGAATACGCCTATCCCGCGTTTGCATTGCATTCTCTTCACCTCACAACCATACTTAGCTTGATCCGCATAACATGCGGAACTTTGGTTTTCTGTCCTTGACCGATCTCAACGAAGTGCAGGACCAACTCGGCTTGAGGCTGGCCCCAGGCTGTCGGGACCGAAACGAGGGCGAGAACGGCCACGAGGGGAAATCGGGGATATCGCATGGGCCACGTCCTCCGGTAACAGGATACCACGGTGGGCATTGGGGCTGATATCTCATCAATGCCGCTGGGATGCAGCCCGCCTGTGTTACACTGTTCCCGTTCGGTCGCACGGGGGCCCGCCGCGGCGGGTCTCCGGGGGTAGCCATCCCGATGGAATCGGGACGGCGGGCGTGTGTGTGGTATGATTGTGCCACATCAAACTCAGGAGGAAGCGTCGTGGAGACAGTTGGCCACCTTATCGTGACCGGGGGTCTGCACCATCGGCATGGGGCGCGAAGCGTCGTCTTGGCGCTGGCGGTGTGCGTCGCCGTAACCAGCGGCGTCAGCGCCGGGCCCATTGTCCCCACCGATGGCATGGTCATCACCGAGGACACGACGTTCGTGCCCGGTAAGTACAACTTGCCCAACGGGGTGTTCATCGGCGCATCAAACATCACGCTCGACATGAATGGTGCCACGCTGGTCGGGACCGATTTCGCCAACTATGGCGTCACCTGCATCGGATTCGACAACGTCACCATCGCGAACGGCGTCATCAAGAATTATTACTACGGCTTCCGCATCGAGAACGGCTCGGGAATTCAGATCCTCGACAACGATCTTTCAGACAATTGGCTCGATCCGAATTCGGTCGAGCCGCCGGCGCCCTTTCTCGACATCAATGTCGGCCCCAACCTCGGCGACACCACCAACCTCGGCGGCGGCCTGTTCATGCTCAACGCTGCCCTGGCCACCATCTCAGGCAACACCCTGAAGAACCAGGAAAACGGCATCGACCTCTACTTCGTTACCGACAGCACCATCACGGACAACAACGCGTCGAACAACACCGGCTGGGGCATCCACCTGCACGGCTCGACCGGCAACATTGTCTCGAACAACGTCGCCGATGACTGCATCCGTCCAGGCCTCAACGATTCGGCTGGGTTCCTCGTCGTCATGGCCTCGAACAACAACCAGTTCCTGAACAACTCGTTTAAGGGCGGCGGTGATGGCTTTTTCATCGGCAATGAGCACGGCTGCCCCAGCAACGATAATCTCATCCAGGGCAACGACGGGTCAAACGCCGGCGCCAACGCCTTCGAGGCCACCTTCTCCTGGGGCAACCAGTTCATCGATAACATCGCCGAGACCAGCAACTACGGCTTCTGGCTGGGCTACTCGCACACCGGCAACGTCATTGCCGGCAACAGCATCCGGGCCAACAACGTCAACGGCATCGAGATCGAGCACGGTCAGAACAACATCATCGAAGGAAACGAGATCATCGGCAACGGTGGCAAGGGCATCGTGCTCCGCACCGACGGCCTGGTCCACTTCCCCCCGGCCCAGTTCCCCTGCCTCAATCTGCCCGATCAGGCCGCCTCCAGCGGCTATACCATCACCGACAACATCATTCAGCAGAACTTCGCCCTCGGCCTCGAACTCCTCAACACTACCGACAGCACGATTACGAACAACCTGATCGCCGCCAACGTTGCGGGCACCGCCACCAGCAACGGCTCGGGCAATGTTTGGTCGGTTGAGCCGACCCCGGGCGTCAACATCGTCGGCGGGCCCACGCTGGGCGGAAACTACTGGGACAACTACGAGGGTAAGGACCTGGATCGCGACGGCCTGGGCGACACCGACCTGCCCTATACCAACGGCGACCTCATTGCCCCGCCGGGCGATCCTCATCCGCTCATCGGCGATCCCGATATCCCCGATTTCGACAACCCGGAGACACTTTGTGAGTGGCTATGGATCGACATGGGCCGCAATACACGGAGCAACGACGAGAACTTCGATACCGCCAACGGAACGCACTTTGCCACCGACGGCATTGACCTCTACCTGCTGGAGGGCAGCAACAGCACACGCCTCGATTTCTTCGATCCCGTTACCAACCTCTACGAGCCGAGAGCCTTCGCGCCGGAAGCCGTCTGGGACGGTGGCGGTTTCCAGTATGGCGGGGCATTGTACTACGGTACCGTCGGCGTCGCGTTCAACCCCGACAACGGCACCGGCAAGGGCGCCAAGCTCTACGCCTACGACGCCGACACCAACACGTGGTCCGCACAGGCCGACACCATGATTGATGGTTCGCCGGTTGCCAACGAAGCGCTCGCCTACGATCCGATCAACGATCGCCTCTACGCGACGATCGTTCAGGTTATGACCGGCGGCGACCTCACCTTACTTCGCACGCTCGCAATCTATGATCCGGATGTAGACGCCTGGCTCGGCGCCACCTCCGCCGCCGATGCCGATTTCGACGCCGGCTCCGAAGCGGAGTATCTCGACGGCAAGATCTACGTCTGGCAAGGCGGGAACGCCGGCGGTGCTGTCAACGGATCAGACTCCGATCTCTACGTCTACGACATCGATACCGACACCTGGTCGGTTACCCCGACGCTTCAGGACTCCGGAGTAGTGCCCGGTTTTCGCAGCGGCGCCTTCGATATCTGGGGTGTCGCCATCACCGCCGATCCAGTCCATAACCGCCTCTTCGTGAGCGGCGGCGAAGCGAACAAACATATCTACGTTTTCGACGTGGCCTCCCAAACCTGGACCGTGGCACCCATCGCCATCTACGACGGCGGCTGGGGCGATGGCCTGGAGTACGTCAACGCCTCCGAGACGCTGTATCAGATCGACGGTCGAAACGCCCTCAACACGCCCCAAGGCACCGCCAAGTTGGTGCGCTCAATGGGGGACATCAACGGCGACGGCAGTGTCGGCGTGAAGGATCTGCTCATTCTGCTCGGTAATTGGGGTCCGTGCGAAACCGGCTGTTGTCCGGCCGACCTCGATGGCAACGGCAGCGTTGGCGTGAAGGACCTTCTCGTGCTGCTGGGCAATTGGGGGTGACGGAACCGCTGCGCTTGGCGTGGGGCAGGAACCCCAACGGCCCGCCCGACTTCGACGGCAACAACACCGTCGGCGCATCCGACCTCCTCGCCCTCCTCGCCAACTGGGGGCGGTGTCTGTAGGATCGCTCGACAGCTAGCCAACGTTACCAAGAGGGTTGCTCTCGGGGAGCTTTCACGCCGCCGCGCTCTGGCAGAGATATCATGGACTGGCGGAACCTCCAAAACGATCGCGACTTGCCCGCATTCATCGACGCCGCGGTCGAGCTCCACCGCCCGCTCTTCGAGCGGCTCGCACCCACCGAGCGACCATTCTTCAACGACTACTGGCTGCGCCGCTTTAACGAGGCGCGCGCGTACCTGCATGCGAACGGCTCGGAAGCAATGGTCCTCGTCACCGTGCCGCGGAGCCCCGATCTTCACCCGTTCCGGTGGGGAATCCGTACGATGGCGTACCGCGAGGAGATCCGGGGCGCGATCGTTCTCCCCAACGAGGTCGGGCTGGAGCGCGCCTTCACGCTGCCAAGTCCGACGGGCACGGTGTCGGCAGCACCCATCATCGCGGGGACCACGCACAAGCCCGTTCAGCTCAGCTACGTGCGCTCACTCGCAGACATTGATCCGGTTTCGCCGGACGAGACGGTGCCACTCGAGTTCCGCACGGCGCGCACGGATGATCTCGCGTCAATTCTTCACCTGCTCAAGCGCGCCTACGCGGATTTCGACGACGTGGATCCGGAGCTGTTCAGTCAGCGTGAGGAAATCCGGCAGATCATCAAGTACGGGGCGGGTTGGTGCTTCGTCGCGGCCGCGCCCGATGACCCGGCACAGCTCATCGCGATGGCGTCCTATGTGTTGCACCCCCTGCAGCTCGTCGGCGTGCCGGTAGTCCTCGTCGCGGATCTCGCCGTCGATCCGGACCAGCGTCGTCGTGGTCTAGCGCGGAACCTCCAGCGCTTTGCCTATGCGAGCATGCGCGGTGCGGGGTACCGATGGGTCTACGGGAACATTGATCCAGGAAACCTCGCATCGCGCGGGCAGGCCGAAGCGGTCGGTCGCGAGGTGTGGTTCCAGGCGGTGCGGTTCCGGGAGGAAGGCACTGAGGCATGACAGGCGCGGTCGGACCGCGGAGGCTGCGCCGCCTCATCGAGGTGATGGGAGGGGAATGAGGCGGCGTCCGAGCTGACCTTGGCACCGTGGAATTCCAGCTTGATGGCGCGGTCAAAACATACGCGACGCCTCTCGCGCTCTCTGCTCGCGAGTCGTTATGAAAAGGGTTCCGACCGGGAGGGTCCCGCTCCTACAGCCAGGCAAAGGCCGTCTCGCCACCGGTGAGGACTCCCGGCCATCCTTCGCAGCCAAGCCGAGCAGCCGTTTCCGGCGCCCTGGGTTTGTCATCAGCGAGGCACTTGAATACCATGCGCTCCATAACTTGTACGCACCAGCCGACGAGTGTCACTCGATTCGTGGCTGGGCGAATCCGGCGTAGATCAACCCCGAGGATCCCGTTCGGTGCTAGAGACTCGGGACATGGAAGTAGCAGGAATGAAGCTCTACGTTGGTAATCTCTCGTTTGAATCAACTGAGAATGAGATTCGCGAACTGTTTGGCCAATTCGGCGAAGTGAGCGAAGTGAATCTCATCACTGATCGTGAAACCGGTCGGCCGCGCGGATTTGGGTTCGTCGAAATCGCTGACGATAATGCTGGCCGTGAGGCCATCAGCGCGTTGGACGGAAAAGAGTTCGGCTCGCGCCAGATCAAGGTCAACGAGGCTAAGCCCCGAACCGATCGCGGCGGCGGTGGCGGACAGCGTCAACGCTGGTAAGCACAAACTCAAACATGTGAATGAATCACCGGCCATCGAGAGGTGGCCGGTTTTCTTTTTGGCCGGCCCGCCACTGGCGCCGGATTCTCGGTTCAATGTGAACGAAGCGAAGCGAGGAGATTCTGCCATGCCCGTGGGACCTGGACGACAACGGCTCCGTCGGCGCATCCGACCTCCTCGCCCTCCTCGTCAACTGGGGGCCGTGTCCGTAGGACCAGCGCATGACGTTCGGAGCGGGTTCGCGGTGTTGCGGCCTACGACCCGCAACGACTAACGAGCTGGGGGCCGTCGAGGGGGAACGGGCTGGGGGTGTCGCGGGCTGGGTTATGGCCCAACTCGGCTCTTCCACCCAC
>JADFNO010000069.1 GCA_022563315.1 Planctomycetota bacterium
GAAATTGGTGAACTGTCTGACCAACTTGGTGACCAAATCAACTGACAACTTTGCGCGCAGATTTGCGGACGTTTTGTTTCGCGTGCTGGTTGGCTGGGCCGTGCGCGGCGGACGTCACGCGGTCTTGCGCGTTGGTGAATCCGACGGTGAGGGGGGCATCGGCCGATCAACGTGGTCGACCTCCGCCGGAGCGCGACTACTGGTCTACCGCGACCTCCGCCGGAGCGCGACCACTGGTCGCGGCTTTACATTGCAGTCCCACATCTGTGCACATCTGTGTTCATCTGTGGTTGCGCGCGCCACGGGCCGGTCAGTTGTCCGGTAATCGGGGGTTGACGATAGACGAGGCGCTACATGACCATGCCGGTGATCGTGGCTTCGAAGACGAGGCTGCCGTTGACGATGCCTTGGGCGGCGCTGGTGAATCGGCGGGGACGGTGCGAGAGCAGCTTGGCCAGGAGGTAGAGCGTGTCGCCGGGAACGACCTGGCCACGGAACACCACATCATCGCAGCGGGTAAAGCCAATGAACATATCGGCGTGGATGTCGGGCCGGAGGCGTTGCGTGAGGCTGCACAGCTGCGCCGCGGCCTCGATCATAAGGACGCCCGGGAACAGCGGTCGTCCGGGCACGTGCCCGGGCACCCAGAACTCGTCGTCTCGAACGTGTTTGACGCCGACGGCGTTTCGGAAGTCGTCCGTCAGCCAGATCACGTGATCGAGCTGGCGCATGTGCCCAGCGTGGGGATTGATCTCACCGACGCGCTGCGAAGAGACGGCCACCTGGGTCAGATCGAGTTTGGCGAGATCAAACAGTGGCGAGGCGGCCACGCAGGTGTCTCCGGCAACAGGGAGGGCGTCGACAGGACGGCGTGGGAAAAATCCATGGTCACACCCGCTTCATGCCGGAACCGCCCAGACGTCGTTGAGCCCATGCGGGCCTAGCCGCGGGTTTCCAGGATGCTCACGCGGACTTGCTGGGCCACCTTCTTGACTTCTTGCATCGCCTTGCGGACTCGTGTTCCGGCGGCTTTGTTGCCGCCTTCAGCCTTGGCGATGTCCTCGTCGGCATCTTCGATGAGCCTTTTGAGCTGGTCGTACTGTTCCATGTTCGGCCTCACTGCTACTGGGGACGGGCGACAGTTCGATCGACACCCCTCGGGAGCCGGGACAACGCCACCGGCACTGTCGCGCCATTCTATCGGCTGTCCGACCGTCCGTACAGCACCCTCAGGGCCGGTTTTGCTGATCTGTTCATACCCTGATCGGGTTGGGGGCGGGTTGTGGGTGGGTCAGGGGGCCCGCTACACCAGCAATTTGGCCAGTTTCAGGCACGATTGGAACTGCGGATGCCTCGAATCGGCCAGCAATTCGTACATGGCTGACAACACGCCGGTCACGATCGCCCCCGCCCGTTTCATGCGGTCAAGCGCCGGGCCAATCTGGTCGGGCTGGCTTGCCGAGACCGCGTCGGAGCACACAAACGCCTGTCGGCCGGTGGCCTGAAGATCGAGCACGGTCTGGAGCACGCAGACATGGGCCTCGATCCCGCAGATGAGCACGTTGGTGCGGCGCCAGGTATGGAGATGCTCGTCGACCAGGTCGATCACGGCACTGAACCGCGTCTTCTCAACGCGGCGGGACGGATCGGGCATGGCCGCGGTGATCTCATCCGCGGTCCGGCCGAGCCCCGTGGGATACTGCTCCGTGACGAGATAGGGAAGGTCCAGCACGCCCGCCAACTGCAACAGGATCGCGCAGTTGGTGACCAGCCGTTGGCGGTCGGCGATCGTGGGCAGGAGTCGCTCCTGCACGTCAATCACGAGCAGCGCGGTGTCGTTGAGGCTGAGGCGTGGAATCGGCACCTTGTAAGTGTACAGCCCCCAGCGGTGATCTATCAGTTGTGGCGTGCCGGCTCGTGCTATCGACACCGCGCCGGAGCGCCGGAAGGCGTCGGAACATCCGGATCATCGGCGGTGTTTGCGTACCGGTCGCGGATCGGCTGGACCACCTGTTCGATGAAGGCGTCGACCTGTTGGGGGGCTCGGCCGATGTAGGCGGTCGGCTCCAGCACGGCGTCCAGATCAACCTTGGCGAACATTGGTTCACGGCGCAGACGGTCGAGCAGGTCGTTGGGTTTTCCTTCGGTCTTGACGCGCTGGCCGGCTGCCTGGCTGTGGCGGCGCAAGACCTCATGCGCCTCCTGCCGATCGGCGCCCGCCTTCACCGCCGCCATGAGAATGTTCTCAGATGCGATGAACGGGAGCTCAGTTAGGAGATTTGCTCGGATCGTTTGTTCGTACACGACCAGCCCCGAGGCGATCTCATTCATGACCGTAAGCGCGCCGTCGAGGGCGAGGAAAGACTCCGGCAACGTGAGCCGGCGGTTGGCGGAGTCGTCGAGTGTACGCTCGAACCACTGGGTGGCCGCGGTATTCAGGGCATTGGCCGGCATCGCCATGACGAACCGGGCCAAGCCGCTCGCCCGTTCGCAGAGCATGGGGTTGCGCTTGTAGGGCATGGCCGAAGAGCCGATCTGCTTCTCGCCAAAGGGCTCGTCAATCTCCTTGCGGTTGGCGAGCAGTCGGATGTCGTTGCAGCATTTGTGAATGGCCGCGGCGACGACGGCGAGGCTGGAGATTACTTGCGCGTCGACAAGGCGTGGATAGGTCTGACCCGTGACAACGTAGCGTTGCTCAGGCGGCCAGCCCATCTTTTGGGTTACGAGTTGGTCAAGCTGCTCGACCTTGTCGTGATCACCGTCAAACAGATCGAGAAACGACGCTTGCGTGCCGGTTGCGCCTTTGACGCCGCGGAAGCGCAGTGTCGCCGATCGATGCTCGATGTCCGCAAGCGCGATGGCGAGATCGTACGCCCAGAGCGTGGCTCGCTTGCCGACGGTGGTGGGCTGGGCCGGCTGAAAGTGCGTGAAGCCGAGCGTCGGCACGTCTCGGTATTGGCGGGCAAACTCGGCCCATGCGTCGATCGTCTTGGCGAGCGTGGCGGCGATGAGCCCCAGGCTCTCGCGTAGCAGGATCAGCTCGGTGTTGCAGCCGACGAACTGGCTGGTAGCGCCGAGGTGGATGATTGGCTTGGCGTTCGGGGCGACGTCGCCCAGGGTGTGGATGTGGGCCATGACGTCGTGGTGCAACTGGGCTTCGTACTTCGCCGCGGTGTCAAAGTCGATATTGTCGAGATTGGAGGCCAGTTCATCGAGCTGCTGGCGGGTAACATTGAGCCCAAGCTCGTGTTGGGCTTGGGCCAAGGCCAGCCAGAGCCGTCGCCACGTCGAGAACTTCCGCTGGGGCGACCAAACGGCCAGCATTTCGGGCGTGGCGTAGCGGGTTTGCAGCGGTGATCGGTAGGCTAGGTTTGGATCCATCGGTGCTCCGGCAGGGGCGAGCCGGTCTAGCCGCCCCGAGACCGTGTGAATGGCCAGAAACAGATCAGATGCCGGCATCGTACCTAACTTCGAGGGATTGAACGTGGACGGAACCGGCGCAACGCCAATTCAACCCGATCCTCGAGCCCAGGGCCGTCCCTCGGACGCCCCCGGCAAGGCGACCCGCGTGACGCCCTTACGCGAGTTGCAGCTTCTGGAGGCCTATCGCCGCGGTGATCCCGAGGCGATCGGCGAGCTGCTGAACGTCTACCAACACCGAATCTACAGCGTCTGTTACCGGATGGTTCGCCACGAGCACGATGCCCGCGATCTGGCCCAGGAAGCGATGGTCAAGATATTGCAGGGCCTTGACAGCTACGACGGCCGGTCCAAGCTCAGTACCTGGATCATCCGGGTTACCATGAACTGCTGCCTGAGCCACCTGCGGCGTGAGCGGGTCCGGCGGGCTAGCAGCCTCGACGGTTTGTGGGACGAGGACGGGACCCCGAGGCTCCAAAGCCTCCCCGCCCGGGGGGAACTTTCCGGTGCGGCTCGCGTCCAACAGGCCGAACTACGCGCGATCCTTGAGCGATCGCTGCAGCGTTTGGACTCCCAGATGCGGGCGGTGATCGTCCTGCGAGATATCCAAGACCTGGATTATCAGCAGATTGCGACGGTGTTGGGTGTCCCCGTGGGCACGGTGAAATCGAGGCTTTTCCGGGCTCGGGCCGCCCTTCGGGCCGCAGCCGAGTTGGAGTTTGACCGCTCGGTTGGTGACGGTGAGCGGTGAAGATTCCGACCGCTGAGCTGCGAAGGCGTAGGGCGTAGGCGTAGACTTGTAGGCTCGACTCATGCTGGATCACTTCGACGAATCCGACCTGTTGGCACTCATCGAGGGTGAGCTCGGCCCCGAGGAAGCGAAGGCCCTGTGGCGGCGCATCAGCGAGGATCCGCATGCGCGTGGGGTTATCCAGGCGATGCAGCGCGACCGGGAGCTGTTGCAATCGCTGGGCGATCCGCCGGTGCCGGTTGATCTTTTGGCTGACCTCGAGCCGCGGCTGGCTCGACCCATGCTGATGGGGCCCACAGGTGAGGATTTGCGTCGGCGTCATCGACGGAAACGTCGTCGGTACGGGCCGATCGCCGTTGCGGCGGGGATCGGGCTGATGCTGTTCGGAGGTGTTTATTGGGTGGCCGTTTCGGGGGGGCTGTCATCAACCGGTCCTGAGCCTGCGGATCAATTCGCGATGACCACCGATGCGGCCCCGGCGAGCTTTGACTCGTCATCATCCGGCGGCGATGCGTGGCGAACACCGAGGCCTCTTAGTGCCACGCATTCCGGGGGCGTGCCCCCGCCCGGGTCAACGATCCACCATCGTGGCCCGCTGGATGTTCCCTATGTTGCTGCGGTGGTGGACGCAGATGATGAAGCGGCGCCGGTGCGCTTCGCTGGTCGTGGTCGGCCACCGAGCCCGAACGAATCGGGTGATGGGAAGGTTCAACTGTTGGCGGCGGACTTCGCCATCGTGCTGCGATTCGCCGACGCCGAGGATGCCCAGCGCATCCTCCAGAACGTCGCGCAGCGATTTCCCAACCGGTCCGCGGTCGTTCGGAACTTCAGCTTCGCCGAGGCCCAGCGTCTTGCGGAGGCGTGGTTAGTAACCGCGCGGGCCGACATCCGTCCGGGCGAAATTGAGGCTCGGTTCGACGCCGCTCGAGCGAGCCGGCTCGATCGCCAACCTCAGTCGCTGTCGGATCTCACGCTCGTCGCCACCCGTGCCAAGATCCAGTTGGCGAAGCGTGAGCAACGCCGTCCAACGGAGACGGATCACCGCAGCGAGCATCTGTACGGACCGAAAGCGCTCGCGCCGTCGTTCGAGCAACAACTCGACTTCTCCCGGCGGGGCGCGGACTACACCATTGCGATCCCTGCCTCGCAGTTGCGTGCGGCGCTCGCCCAGATGCAGATCATCGAAGCGCAGACGACGACGCTGCGCATGCTCCGCTTGGACGAGGCGAGCGCCGAAGCGCAGCCGTCGGCCGATGCGTTTGCGCTTGTGGACTATGCGCAGGCCCGCGACGCTGCCGGCCGGCTGGTCCAGCAGAGTCCCGAGGCGGTGATCCTGCTTCCCGTCATTGTTCAATCCAAGTAGCGCGCCGCGATTACGAACTGTCGCTTTTTGGCTCTTCGCCGCGGCGCAAGCGCGCGATGTTCGTTCGGTGCTTGAAGACGATCAGCAGCGCCAGGACAGTGGTGACAATCAGCGGCGGCGAGGTTTGCCACACCCGCGCGAGGGTCTGGGAAAGCTCGACGTCCGTCGCATTGGGTGGCAGAGCGCGGACCAGATACCATAGCGGAAGGCTGAGGGATGCGGTCATGCTCGCGATCGAGACGTAGCGTGTCAGCCGCAACATGCCGTACCAAATGACCATCGCCCCCAAAGCGGGGAAGGTCAGCAGCGGCCACATGGCCAGCATCGCGCCGAAGCCGGTGGCCACGCCCTTGCCGCCGCGCAGTCCCAGGAAAAGCGAGTGCATATGTCCGAGGACCGCCGCGCAGGCGACCGCCAGCCACAGCCACATCTGCAATGGCGTTATGGACGTGATCGGTTGTGTGATCAGATCGTCGAGCACACCTGCAACAATGACCGGAACGGCGCCTTTGGATACATCCAAGAAGAAGCAAATGAGACCGAGCCGTCGGCCGAGCACACGCCCGACGTTCGTCGCGCCGACGTTCTTCGACCCGTGTTGCCGAATATCGAGGCCCCGGGCTCGGCCGAGCAGATAACCAAAGGGGATCGATCCCAGAATGTACGCCCCGCCGATGCAAAGAACCCAGCCGATCATTGTCCGCTCACTCTAACCGCCGGGTGGTGTGGGTGATGGCGGTTCATTGCGGTCGTTGGAAGAACATCGATCCGAACGTAAACAAACGGTCCGGGTACCGTCGATCCAACCGATGTCGAGACCCGGTGTCGACGAAGGCGTCGTTGCCCATCAGCGGCAGGCCGATCGCCGATCGTATCTCGTCGACACGCTCAGTGGTGCGAAGCGGCGCTTCGGAGGGGGCGTCTTCGCCGAAATCGAACGACATGGCGAGCATCCCGCCGGGTTTGACAAGGGCAGCCATCCGTTGCGCAAGCACCGTCTGCCCCGGGGCCGGCACGTGCTCGATCACACAAAAGCAAAACACCCGATCGAAGCCGTCGTCGACGCCGAGGTCGGCGGCGCTTGGATCGTCATCGACCAGGTTGGTCGTGCGGGCGTCGATTCGGAGTTGTCGCCGTGCGGCCGTCGTGTTGGTCCGGTCCGTGAGTTGTTGATCGATATCCAGGCACACGACCGAGTCACCGAGTCCGGCTAAGTAAAAAACGGGTGCGGTCATCGCACCTCCGATGTCCAGCACAGTGAGCGGCCGGTCGTTCGATCGCGTACGAGCCGAGGTGTTGGTGAGGGCGAGCCCGCGCGCGTACTCCCACATTTTGTGGCGGCGAATATAGAAGCGGTGTTTTACGCGCCCGTTCACACCGAGCGGTTCGCCTTTGAGCAGCCATCGCCACATCCAGCGTTTGATCTCGTTGGCGGTCGCGCGCACTTGCGGCTCTTGCAGGTCGCAGAAGTCGAGCGTCTTGTTGATTGTCTGCGTCGATTCCACGGGGAACTCAAATAGGCGCAAGCCGAGACTTGTTGCCATCGTTTCGATAAGGCAGTGTCAATGCGATAATAAGGGTGAACAGGCCGAACATGTTTCCGTTGAGGTGATAGGCGTCGAACACCGCACCGATCAACCAGGTACTCAAAACGAGAATCGTACCAATGGAGTAGACATGCTCAGACGGGCGTTTGCAGACTCGGCGCACACTTATGACGACGACACCGGCGAGGAGCAACGCCCCGGGCAGGCCGGTGCAGGCGAGTACGTGCATATACACCGAGTGGGCGTGGTGTCCCTGGGGCGACACGTCGGAGTACCCAAGCTCACCGATCGCGTGGCCGAAACCACCGGCGCCGGCTCCGAGCAGTGGCGAGTCGACGAACACCTTCCAAGCGCCGGCCCAACGTGCAAGGCGTTCTCCTACGTCCGAGTGGTAATCGCCGTCGATCGCTTTGCGGATGTCGTCAGTTGCTTGGTCGATGCGGGTTGTCACGAAGTCGCCGGTTGCGACCCAGGCTACGCCTGCCCCGACGACCCCAACCAGCGCGATTACGAGAACGGCTCGCCGCAGTCGACGAGTTGTAAGCCCAATCAGCAGCAAGCCCAAAGGGAGCGTAGCGGCGATGGCGAGCCACGGGCCCCGGCTGCCGCTGCGGATGAGCCCGGCGACTGCCGCCGCTGCACCAAGCAACGACAGCCAGCGCAGCCAGTTTCTACCCTTGAGAATGGCCGACAGGTGCCAACAGATCGCCGCGGCGCAGATCGCTCCGGTATGGACCGCGTGCAGCCAGCCGTCAAGCCGCCCATTGAAGCACGGCTTCTGTCCGAACCAATGAAACTGCTGCGTCAGTTGAACGAGGTTCGCCCCGACCACGCCCACGAGAAATGCGCCGATGAATAGGGCTGCATGGTCCAACACAGGCCACAACAGCAACGGCGTGAGAACGACCCGGAACGCGCCCCATTCGTCGAGCCCCGCAGCTCGGTCGGCGCTCCAGAGGATACTGATGCCATGCCACGCCGCCCACGCAAGAAGCAGCCAGATCAAACGATCGCAGCACGGCGCTTTGAAGCAGCGATGAATGCGCGGTAGTCGGGCCACGGTTGTGACCACCAACGCCGCCCACGCGATGTCCTTGGGGGCCGTGGCCAGCGGAAGCAAAAACACATACAGCAGCGCAAAGGCCGTATGAAAGTAGTGTCCAATCGGATCACGGAGCCGGCACTCCGTCCACGCATCGACGAGGCCCGTCTGGTTGGGGGAGGTAGGTTGGGCGTCGGGCCGAAGTGCGTCTTGTCGAAGTGGCGTCATTCTGGAGGTCGTCGACTCGTGGTGGACGTTGGGAGGGAGGCAAGACCCGGCCGGGATCAGTCTCGGCGTGCGATCCACTCAATCGGGATCGCGAGCCGACGACGCCAAAGGATACTCGACCGGATCGAATCCCGGTATCGGCTCGCCCGTTCGCAACGAGTCGGCGATCTCGTCGTTCCATTGAGCGACGTAGGCCAACAGTTGCCATTCGTCCGCCTTGTGTTTGTACTGGAAGCTCTCGGGGTACGCCTGGGCGAGGTCCTGACCTTGAATGATGTGGCGATACAGGAGCACAAGAACGCCCGTCCGTTGCGCACCGGCGGCGCAATGAATCAGGATCGGCTGCGCCTCGGGATCGCTCATCAACCGCAGCGCTTGCACGTAATAATTCGGGTTGCCGGTACCGTCGCCGTCGAGGTAGAATCGGTAACGCTCAGCGCCGAGCGCTTCGGCAAGGTCTTGCTCGCGCACGTCTTCGGGTGAACCGGGCACATAGGCGCCCAGATCCAACACGGTCCTAATGTTGTTCTCATCGACGACCTTGCGGAACATGCGCGGCGTGAGCCGCCCGGAGCGGTAGATCTCACCAGTCTCGACGACGCCGAAGTTCCGCGCGATGAACTGATACCGCGTCTTCTTGATGCCGTAGATCACGCCGACCACGATCACAATGATGACGACCAGACGCAGCAGCCCGGGCCGCTGCTTTGTGCGGTTGTCGGCGGCTGATTGATCGTCATTCGCTTGCATGGATCGCCTCACCACTGCGCATTAGCGGATCGCCTCAATGATGATCGTTCGGCCGACGAATGTCGACCATTGGTTCATCGCAGCGACGGCCGATTCGTTCTCGTTCCAACACGGCTGTTTTCGTCGCCTCACGTTCATTGCGTAGCTTACAAGCTTTGCTGCGACAAAGAAGAATGGGCTCAACGCGACCGCCGATCTCTTGACGCGGTCGATGTGGAACCGAATTTCGGAGAACCCTGCGAGCTTGGCGAAGAAGTACAGGTAATAGAGCGAAACCGGGTTGATATGCCCCGAAGTATGCACGACATCATTCTCAGCGATCGGAAGTATGTCGAACAACGGCATCGTGCCGCTGAAGAGGTACCTCAATCGCGCGTTGATGTTCAAGATGTTCGGCGTGGTGACGAGCGCTTTGCCGCCTGGTTTGATGATTCGCGCGAGTTCCTGCCACAGTCGAAGTTGATTGGGGATGTGCTCGATGACCTCCATGCAGACGACCAAGTCGACCGTAGCGGGCTCGAACCCAAGCCCGTCGTTGAAGTCGCACTGCCGGCATTGGAGCTTGTCGAACTGAAACAACTCCGGATAGAGATCACACGGCGTGATGATTGTGCTGGGGTCGAGTCCCTGGCGTTCGAGCACCTCGAAGAGTTTCCAACTGAAGTAGCCGGCGCCGGCTCCGAGATCGACGACCGTTTTGTTCTCGAACCGCTCGTCGCGGATGAGCGCAAGGAGTTTTTCGGTGGTTCGTGGATGTGAATAAGATGGAATTGCTTGAGGCTGGATCATGAATTCGATCCGCGCGTCAGCTCCAAGAGGCGCATGTGCTTGGCGGTGGTGTGGATTCCCGAGCCGAACGCGGCGACCCAACCCAGCCACCCGTCGCGCCAGGCGCTGCGCAGGACGAGCTGCTTGAACACGGTGGCCGGCGGCGAGATCAATAACTGCATGACGCTGCCTCGTGTGCCTTGGTCGTAGTACACCTGGGCCGCCTGCACGCCGTGCATTGCTTGTTTGTGGATAAACTCCTTGACGTCGGCGACGGCGTCGTGGATGAGCACGCCGCCCAGGCGCTCGACTCGGCCGCTCACTTCCAATCGCTCATGGTACTGGCCGACCCAACGCGCACGATCCCGGCGGGCCAATCGCACCTTCCATTCCGGCTGCCAGGTATGGCGCAGCTCAACGGTTCCGAGGCGAAATCGACGGTTGACGGCGAAGGCGTTGATCGACTGATCGTCAGCTATTACCGCACGGCGCACCGCGTCGATAAGCTCGTTATCCAGCGATTCATCGGCGTCGAGGCACAGCACCCATTCGCTGTCGCACAATTCCAGTGCGAACTGCTTTTGTCGGCCGTAGCCCTCCCAGTCGTGATGAACGACCTCGGCGCCGAGTTCCCGGCAAATGGTCTGCGTACCGTCGGTCGAGCCGGAGTCGACGACGAGCACCCTGCGCGCCAAGCCGTTGACCGAACGAATCGTTCGCTCGATTGTTCGCTGCGCGTCGCACACGATGATGGCCACGCAAAGATCAAGGCTCGAACTCGGATCAGTCATTGCGCGGCGGCTCGGGTTTGGACGTCGCCGGTCTTGCGGGCAACGATATACAGATAGTCCGACAGCGCAAGCGATTCGATCCGTTGGTTGATCCACGCCGGTATGCCCCGCCGCGCGGCGCCGCTCTTGCTTCGGTGTGAGTAGCTCCTGATCCGTACCGTTTCCAATCCGGCCCGCCGCACGAGCACATCAAGCGATCGCGGACTGAAATGATACAAGTGCCACGGGAAACCGAAGTGGTGGAATCGGCCCCGTCGAATGCGAAGCTTGCAGGCTAGTGTCTTGAGGCGAGCGGTGACGCCTCGGTGGTTCGGAACTTGCGCGAAGAAGTAGCCGTCGGGTTTGAGCACCGTCGCGCATTGTTGCATTACATTGGTCAGGTCGTAGAGGTGCTCCAGCACGTCCCAGATCACGAGCCCGTCGAAGGATTCCGGCGCAAAGCCCGCGTGATCCAAGGTACACGCCGAGAGGCTGGGAATCCCCAGTTGCTCGGCGCCGATCTTGATCGCGTCCGCGGAGACATCGATCCCCGTGCAGGCGAACCCTGCCTCCTGCGCCAGCATCACGAACAGACCGAGGTGGCAGCCGACGTCGAGCACCGTCGCGCCCGGGGCGAGCCAGCGCGAGATCAGATCCACCTTTAGCTTCGAGACGACGAAGCTACGGTCCGCAGTTCGCTTCCAGGCGTCGCGGTCGAAATCGATGAATTGCCGCGTGTCAATATGGGCGTCCGGCTTCTGGTACGCCAGGTCGAGGCTCGCTTGACTGAAACGAGGCGAGGTGAAGACGATGTCCGAGACGGGGTCGTGCCAGTACTGGATACCCGAATCGTCGATGACCATCACCCGCTCCGAGCCTGAGGCGCCGAAGGGGTTGACGCCCGGTTCCAGCCGGCCTCGCCATCCGCGGAACTCGATGTCGTCGCCGATTTGGAACGGCGGCGCCGTCTTGGGAGAGTTGTCGATCGACGAGGTCAGCGCGGCCACGGTTGTGCTCGAGGTGTTTGGGGGGTGGTCATCGTAGAGCCGGCCGTCGAAGCGTCAATGTCCCGGTCCGCGCTCCCGCCGGAACGTTGCGTGGTGCAGGGGCGAACGTTGTTGGTATCCTTGGCTTGTGCCGAAACCTCCGGCCCACGCCGTCAAGTGCCTCAAGAGCGCCGGCCTCAACAGTGTTTGGCTCATCCACCGTCCGGGAGAGGGGCCTCGCACACTCAAGGCCTGGCCGGTGACGATCGAGTTGCTCTTAAAGATCGTTCTGGGGATCGCCCAGCCTCAGCGGCAAATCCGCGGCGCGAAGCAGCTGGCTCGAGCCGCCGTGGACCCCGCCACCGTCTGCGGTTCCTGGCGGTTGGTCCGGCGAGATCGGCGATCATTCATCCAGCTTGAACTGGATTATGTACCGGGTCCGTCGGCTCTGGAGGCGCTGCGGGAGGGAAATCTCAGCGAAGTTGAGCGACGCCGGGCCGCCACGGCCGTTGGTCGGATCGTGGCGAAGCTTGCCGTCGCCGGACTCTTTCATCGCGACCTCACCCTGACCAATCTGATCGTGAAGGACGCCTCGGAGCCCGCTCAGATCTGCGTCGTCGACACCGTTGGCGTACGTCGGATTCGTCGGCCGGTCCCGGAGATTGCCAGGATGTTGGAGCGGCTAGTGGTGCAGCCGGACTTCAACCGCATTCCGGTGCCGCGGATGGTATGGATGCCCCTGCTGCTGGCAGCGATGCGTCCACTGGCGCCGACGACGCGGCAAGCAGTTTTTCGCACGCTGAAACGACATCGCCGACGGTGATCTTTTCAATACGGCAGCGCTGGGGATGCTCGTCGGCAACGAGCGCTTCAGGCAGGAACGGCTCGGCGACGACGATCCGTTCGTGGGGGCAATCGATATCCGTCCAGCGATGATCCGTGGGTCCGAACAATCCCACGACCGGCGTGCCGAGGGCGGCCGCAATGTGCCGCGGGCCGGTGTCGTTGGTGATCAGTAAACGCGCCCGTTGAAGCACGGCCTTGAGGCTGCCCAAGGTGACGCCGCGCTGCACAAGGTCCACCACCGGGACGGTCGCGGCTTCGACCACCGCGCGCACCACGTTGGTTTCGCCCGGCGACCCGCTCACGAAGACGGCGAGCTCATGTCGATCCGCCAGCGCATCGGCCACCGCGGCGAAGCGATCGGCCGGCCACCGCTTGGGGGGCTTGTTTGCCCCGGGGTTCAGAACGACGAACGGTCGATCCACGCTTTCCAACACTCGACGTGCGGCGCTCTGTTCGGCGTCGGTGACGATCAACTCCATCCGCGGATCAATCCGGTCCACCCCCAGCGCGAACCGCCCGAGGGCCAGGTAGTGCTCGAGCGTCGAAACTGGCTCACCGCCAGCGGCCGGCGCGGGGAGCCTGGCCGTGAGCAGCCGGCCCCGAGCGTCGCGGTCGTAGCCGATGCGCACCGGCGCACCGCAGCCGCGGGCGATGAGGGCCGATCGGAAACTGTTGGGAAGAACCAGCACCGCGTCGGGGCGCAGCGTGCGAATCAAGCGGGTCGTGCGCAGCGCGCCGACAACGCCCTTCGTCTCGGCGGATAAAACGTCATCGATCCACGGCAAGCCGGCCAGCAATTGATCCAGACCGGGCCGCGCAGCCGCGATGATCCTCGCCTGCGGCAGCGCTTCCCGCGCCGCGCGCAGCACGGGCGTGGCCATGACCGTGTCTCCAACCCACGAGGGACAGAGAATCACCAGCCGCTTCACGTCGAGGCCCAGCGGAGCTTCGCGCATGGCTGCTCACCGCCTCGGGGCCGCTGGACTCATCCGCGCGGGTCCAGTAGCAGCAGCGTGATCGTGACGAGTTGTAATAGTGCCGCCCCCAGGATCCATTTGACGAATGTCTCGAACGATTCGGGATCACCGAGCTGGAGCAGGCCGAAGAACGCGCACGACACGACCAGCAGTTGCGTGATGCCGGCCGTCATCTTGGACGCGGTCAGCTCGCTTCGCCGTACGCGATCACTGCGGACCTCGTCGGAGAGTTCGAGAATCGCGCGCCGCACGTCGGCCAGTGGTTGGTCCGTGGGCGGGGGTTCGGGCTCCGGCGTCGGGGTATCGACGTCCCAGTTAAACTCGCGGGCGGTGTCCTTGGAAGCTTCGGCGGCTGCCGGCGCCGACTCGGGCGCCTCGGGACTCGGGGGCGGCGGCGCGACCACCGGTCGAGCAGTGGCCGTAGCGGGGATCGGCTCCGACTCGCCGTTACGCAGAATGACCTTCACCGCACCGGCCAAGGAGTCCACGGCTCCCGCGGCGTTCGCCTCATGCGCCGCGTCACGGTCGGTAGAGATCAAAAGCGTGCGACAGCCCGCAGCTCGACCGGCCGCGATATCCCGATCTTGATCGCCGATGACCCAACTGTGTTCGAGATCCAACTCCATGTCCCGGCTGGCTTGGAGGATCATCCCCGGGTTCGGTTTACGCCACGGATGATCGCGCCGATACTCAGCGACCGTGCCTTCGGGGTGATACGGACAATAATAGAAACGCTCGATCAGTCCGGGCTGATGAATCTCGTCGTCCAGCAACTGCGCGATCCGCTGGTGTACGGCATCAACATCGGCCTCGGTGAACTTGCCGCGGGCCACGCCGCCTTGGTTGGTCACAACGACGAGTCGATAGCCGGCCTCCCGCAACTCGGACAATGCCTCGGCCGCGCCGTCCAGTAGGCGGACCGATTCCGCATCGCCGAGGTCACCGCGGTTGGCGATTAGTGTGTTGTCTCGATCAAGGAAGATTGCTGGTTCCACCGCGATCAGGATACCCCGATTGTCGCCGATCAGCCATTCGCCTCCCGAAACCGACCCTCCGCGGCACTCAGGACGCCATCCAGGTCGGCCCGGGCCATGCCGACCGGCCCTCGGCCGGCTCCATCCAGCGAGCCGAGGCGTTCCTGACCCCAGTGACCCCCAAGCCGCAACAATCCCGCTTCCGGCCCAGCCGCGAGTGACGGCTTGGCGACTCGCCGGTTTTTGTGCAAGACCAGCGGCTGGATCGGACATACTGCATTATGAGGGATGATGCATACTGAGCGGCTGAATTCGCACAGTATCTGGATGCACTCGGTGCGTCTCCACCAGCTTTTGCAGGGGAGGCACCCGCGAATCGTGGGATTGGATCGATCTGGATGGCGACTGTATCGCCGTCACCACTGACTTGGCCATTCTTCCTGGGCAAAGGGCGGGTGACGAGGCAATGACAACCAACAAACGTTCCGCGGGTCAGTGAAGAGGAGTTCCCTAATGCTCGGTTACCGATTCCCGACAAACCACTGGTTGCTCGCTGGGCAGGTCCTGGCTCTTGCGATCTGCTCGTTGCGAGTATCGGCGGACATTATCCATGTCCCGGCGGACTTTCCCACCATCCAAGCGGCCATCGATGCGGCCACGGACGGTGATGAGGTGGTCATCGCCCCCGATACGTACACCGGCTCGCAAAACCGTGATCTGGACTTCACCGGCAAGGCGATCACTGTTCGTAGCACCGACCCCAATGATCCGGATGTCGTCGCGGCCACGATCATCGACTGCCAGCAGGCCGGCCGAGGATTCATCTTTCAGAGCGAGGAAACCCTTGAGTCCGTCGTCGACGGCCTTACCGTCGTGAACGGGTTTGCGACGGACGGCGCCGGCGTCTACCTGGTCAATGGCAGTAGCGCGACGATCAAAAACTGCGTCTTCACCGGCAACACCGTCCCGATCTCCAGCGGGGTCTTCTTCAGTGACAACGCCCCGACCCAGAGGGCTGACCTGGTGATCATCAACTGCACGATAAGCGACAATCTCGGCGGCGGGTTCGCCGCGTTCGCCATCGAAAATTTGACCGTCACCGGCAGCATCATCAGCGGCAACAGTGGTACGGCCATCGATACTGGCTTCCCCTTCTCCCCCTTTCCGAACCTCATTGTGCGGAACAGTACGATTGTTGACAACGACGGTGGGGGGATCACGACCAATCAGGCCACTACCATCGAACTTGCCAACTGTACCGTGGCCGACAACGGTGGTACCGGTGTTGTGGCATTCGAAGTGGCTTCCGGCAGCGGTGTCATGATCACCAACTGCACGATCACCGGCAACACTTCAGATGAGGGAACCGGCGGCTTGCGCTGCGAAGCATCTACTTCGGCGGTGATCCGCAACTGCCTCATATCGAACAACACCGGCCGTGTGGGCGGAGGGCTGGACATAAGCGGCTTTGCCGCCTTCGAGATCACCGGCTGCACGTTCGCCGGGAATGTTTCGACGGAGTTCGGCGGTGGCGGCATCCGCACCTCTGGCACCGACCCGGTCGCTATCCGAAACTGCATCCTTTGGGGCAACGCGGCACCTGAAGGTCCCCAACTGTTGCTCGACTCAGGCTTCAACGATCCTTCGGTGGTGAGTGTGGACTTCAGCACCGTTGAAGGGGGCGAGAAGGGCGTGTTCGTCGATGAGGCCTGTTGCTCGCCTAGCCACCTCATCTGGGGTGTTGGTAACATCGACGTTGATCCGCAATTCGTCGATCCGGAGAACGCGGACAAGATCTACTTCCTCTCGGTGCGCTTCAGCGTGTCGGTGGACGGGGGACGGTCGCTGGTGCCGAATCCACCGAGGGGCGGGGGCGACACGCACGACATCTGGATCGACCCCACCAATCCGAAACGCATCATGGTGGGCGACGACGTGGGCAACACCAACGTCAGCCTGGACGGCCAATCGTTCCGCAACCACAGGCTCCCGGTCGCGCAGATGTATCACGTGGCCGTCGACGACGACGTCCCCTACAACGTGTACGGCAACCGGCAGGACGGGTACTCCTACCGTGGCCCCTCCAACTCGCGCGCCGGGTCGAT
>JADFNO010000070.1 GCA_022563315.1 Planctomycetota bacterium
CCGGCATTATCGGCGTGCGTTTATCGAGCCCGGAGAGGCACACTCATGACTTCAGGTGTGTCTGGAACGCCGGCTGCACAGGCTGAACTCGACTATGACCCCGCGCTCTCCGCGGCCTTGGAGCGCATTGAGTCTGCGGCTGACAACATCCGACACGCCCAGGAGGATCTGTGGCGGCTAGCCAAGAGCGAGCCCGCGTTCGGGGCTATTACGATTGAGCTTGCTGGCGTGCTGGGCTCGATCGAAGCCCGCCGCCATGCGCTGCAAGAAGAAGCCGGCCTGTGAGCCTCACACTTCGCCCCTACCAGGAAGAGGCGATAGCAGCCATCGAGGCGGCTGCTGAGCGTGGCGTTCGTCGTCCACTGGTCCAGCTCCCCACCGGCACCGGGAAGACCGTAATAATCGCGGAACTCGCAAAGATTCGTCCTGGGCGGACGCTCGTTATCGCGCACCGCGAGGAGCTGTTAGGTCAGGCGAAGGACAAACTGTTGCTTGCCGACCCCAGCGCAGAGATTGGGATCGTGAAGGCTGACCGAGACGAACACGCCGCGCCTATCGTCCTAGCCTCCGTTCAGACGCTCTCTCGCCCGAATCGCCTACAACGCTTAGCCCCGGACTTCTCCACTGTCATCGTTGACGAAGCGCACCACGCCACCGCAGAGAGCTATGTCCGAATCATGAAGCATGTCGGCTCCTTCGCTGACGACGGCACGTTGTCTCCAGGTTTCACGGCAACGCCTGAGCGCGGAGATGGGATCGGGCTCGACAGCGTTTGGCAGGAGATCGTGTACGAGCGCTCCATCCTCGACATGATCCGAAGCCGTTACCTCTGCGATCTCCGAGCCATCCAGGTGCAACTTCAGGCCGACTTCTCCCAGCTCCACACCCGCGCTGGCGACTTCATCGAGCGTGAGGTTGAGGAGCTGATGCATGTTGCCGATGCGCCTGAGCACGTCGTCGCGGCCTATCAGGAGCACGCGGCCGGGCGTAAGGCCCTCGCGTTCACGCCAACTGTGGCCCTGGCGCATGAGATGGCCGATTGCTTCAGCGCTGCTGGCATCGCAGCAGAAGCCCTAGACGCCACCACGCCCACGGACGCACGTAAGGCAATCCTCGCTCGATTTCATACAGGCGAGACGATGGTGCTCTGGAACTGCGCGATCCTCACAGAAGGCTATGACGAACCGAGCGTGGATTGCATCGTCATCGCTCGACCTACCAAGTCCCGACCGTTCTATCACCAGATGATAGGCAGGGGAACTCGACTCTACCCTGGGAAGAAAGACTGCCTGATTCTGGACGTCGTTGGAGCCATCACACGCCACGATCTCATGACGGCAAGCACGCTGTTTGGCGTCGAGCCAGCAACGTTGTCGACGGAGACGGTCGGCGCTGTCGTAGCAACACTTTCGCGGATGCTGTTCCAGGTGCACTTCTTGGCTGAGCGAGGGCTCTGCACGCCCACGCTGGTCGTCTATGAAGAAGCCCACAACTATATATCCAGAAGTGGCCGGGGAGCCTACGGAGAGGCAAGAGATAGCGTTGAACGGATCGCTAAAGAGGGTCGGAAATTCGGGATCGGAACGCTGGTCGTGAGCCAGCGGCCAAGCGAACTGAGCGAGACACTGCTCAGCCAATGCAATACGTTCCTGTGCATGCGCCTCGCAAACAACACGGACAAGAGACACATTATCGCCCTTCTCCCGGATTCCATGCAGATGCTTACCAATATTCTGCCCTCTTTGCCGCGGGGGCAATTGATGGCCATTGGACAGGCCTCCAAAATGCCGGTACGCATAGAGGTCACGTCGATCGACCAGGCGGAGCGCGTCCCGAACAGTGGCGACGCTCAATTCGGAAAACACTGGGAAGCGAAGATGGATAAGAGGAAGGAGCCTGATATTGCGAAGATCTGTGACTATTGGATTCGCTCTGAGAAACCGAAGCAGGAATCTGAGGCAGTTGAAGAGCGAAAGCAGGATATGCCGAACGCAGCGATACCGGCCGCCCCATCGGAGAGAGCGGGAGAGGGGGTTTGAAGAAGGCATCGTGGCATCGAGGGGGGGAGAAGAAGGCATTTGGCATTACGCATCAGGAGTGAGCCGGGGCGTGTCGCCCCGGTTCACGTGACGGTTGGGTTGGCGGTGTAGTGCCCGGCTGACCGGGCTGGGGCTGGTCTGGATTACCTAGATTAACACGTGCCGGGAGCGGTTGGGGTATACTGAGGCGGTCCCCGGCGATGGGTACCGGCTTGGGCGGGTCGGGCGTTCGCGGCGCTGGGGGGGTGGCTCGCGCGTGGTCCATGGAAGCAATCAAGGGAATCCCAGTATCGCCGGGCGTGGTTATCGGTCGGGCTTTGGTCCTGGACGATGCGCTGCACTATGTTCCGCACCGCACAGTGGCCCAGGATCAGGTGGCCAGGCAGCACGAGCGGCTGGAGGCGGCGATCGGGGCGGCTACGAAGGACCTTGAGCAGGACCGGGACCGGATCGCTGAGCAGTTAGGGCCTGAGCCGGCCAAAATCTTCGAGTTTCATCTGGGGATGCTGCACGATCCGTCGTTGCTGGAGCCGGTGCGGGCGAGCATCGACGAGGATCGGGTGACGGCTGAGTATGCGGTGGCCAAGGCATTCCGGGCGTTGAGCGCGCGGTTCCGGGCGATGGACAGCGAGGTATTTCGTCAGAAAACGAACGATCTGATGGACCTGGATCGGCGGGTGCTGAGCAAGCTGATGGGGGAATCGGAGGACCGTCTGGCGCGCCAGACCGAGCCGGTGGTGGTGGTGGCGCACGACATGACGCCGGCCCGGGCGGCGTCGCTGGACTTGGAGAAGGTGATCGCGATTGCGACGGACGCGGGTGGGCGGACGAGCCACGCGTCGATCGTGGCGGCGGCGTTGGGGATTCCGGTGGTGGTGGGGTGTCAGCGCCTGACGCAGTACGTGGAGGACGGCGACGAGCTGGTGGTGGACGGTCGCAGCGGGGTGGTTGTGGTGCGCCCCGATGCGGAGACGTTGGAGCAATATCGCCGGGACATTGAGCGGATCGGCGACTACCAGCTTCGGCTGCGTGAGTACGCAGAGCTGGAGGCGGTGACGAAGGACGGGGTGCGCATCACGCTGTTGGGGAACATCGAGTTTTCGCGTGAGATCGAAGCGGTGTTGTCCAACGGGGGCGACGGCGTGGGGCTGTACCGGACGGAGTATCTGTACTTAACAAGCAAGACGAAGCCGACGGAAGAGGAGCATTTCCAGGCGTATAAGGAGTGTATTGAGTTGCTCGCCGGTCGGCCGTTCACGATCCGAACGGCGGATCTTGGTGCGGACAAATACACGCAGGAGCAGGCAGAAGAGCCTGAGCGGAATCCGTTTCTGGGGCTACGGAGTATTCGTTACTGCCTCCAGAATCTGCCGATGTTCAAGACGCAACTTCGTGCGATTTTGCGAGCGTCGGCGTTGGGGCCGGTGAAGGTGATGTTCCCGTTGGTTTCGACGGCGATGGAGCTGAAGCAGGCGAAGTTGGTCCTCAACGATACGATGGAGGAGTGCGAAGAAGACGGGATCGAGTTCGACGCGGACATGCCGGTGGGGGTGATGATCGAAGTTCCCAGCGCGGCGTTGACGGCGACGACGCTGGCGCGGGAGGTTTCGTTCTTCTCGATCGGGACGAACGACCTGATTCAGTACACGCTGGCGGTTGACCGGGCGAACGAGCGGGTGGCGAACCTGTATACGGGCGCCCATCCCGCGGTGCTGCAGTTGATCAAGATGGTGATCCGGGCGGGACGGCGATTTGACGTCGATACGAGCCTCTGCGGGGAGATCGCGGGGGACGTGGAATTCACGATGTTGCTGATCGGGATGGGGCTGCGTACCCTATCATTAGTGCCATCGCAGTTGCCGAACGTGAAGCGAGTGATACGATCGGTCGATATAGGTACATGCGAGCGTCTCGCCCGAAAGGTGGGGTCGTTCGATTCAGAGCGTCAGGTAATGAATTGCCTGCGTGAGAAGGTTCAAGAGATAGTTCCTGGGATGGACGGCGGTCGGACCGCTGGGTAGTCATCCCGGGCGAACAAACACACCGGCTGAGGCCGCGCTGGACGAGACGATTGACCCGCGAACTCGCGGGCATCCCCTGGCGCAGGCCGTTGGCCGCCGACGAGCTGCTGCGTTGCGTGCATTGGCACAGACCAGAGACCCTGTCCCCGCTCGGGCCCCAGGAGGCGCGTGCCGTGCTGTTTTGGCACGGTCGTTGTCCACGGGTCTGGAAGTGCGCGACGGTCGAGGCGCTCGCCGGTCATCAAATCCCGGAGAAGCGCCCGCGTGGCCAAACAAAAAACGAGTAGTTCTACAAGCGAGTTGATGCTGGTAAACAGCGCGTCCGGCGAAGAATGTCGGATTGCGATCCTGCAGGACGGACACCTTGAGGAGTTGTATTCGGAGCGCGTTGCCAGCGCGACGAATGTAGGCAACATCTACAAGGGTCGTGTCACGAATGTCGAGGCGGCCATTCAGGCCGCGTTCGTCGACTACGGGCAGGCACGGACCGGCTTCCTTCACATTTCCGACCTTCACCCGAGGTACTTCCCCGGCTCCAAGCGCACGGAGCGCGTGGGCAGGAAGATTCCCCGCCGTGATCGCCCGCTCATCCAAGACGCGCTGAAGCGAGGCGACGAGGTGCTCGTGCAGGTGCTCAAGGAAGGCATCGGCACCAAGGGGCCGACGCTCACCAGTTACCTGTCGATCCCCGGCCGGCTCGTCGTGATGATGCCGGAGATGGATCGTGTCGGCGTGTCGCGCAAGGTCGAGGATCCCGAGAAGCGCCGCGAGATGCGCGAGATTCTCGATTCCGTCAAGTTACCCGAAGGGTTTGGGTTCATTCTGCGCACAGCCGGGTTCGAAAAGGGCAAGACTGAACTGGCGCGCGACGTGGCGTATCTCACGCGCTTGTGGAAGGTCATGGATAAGCGGATCAAGACCGTGGCCACGCCGTGCGAGCTGTATGGGGAATCCGATCTGCTCATCCGGACGATCCGCGACGTGCTGCGTCCGTCGATTGGGGCGATCGTGGTCGATTGCGAGTCGGCGCACGAACGGGCGTCTGCCTTCCTGCGGGTGGTGGCGCCGCGGTCGGCTCCGAAGATCATTCGATACCGAGGCCCCGCCCCGATCTTCCACGCCTTTGATGTCGAACGGCAGATCGAGATGATCCACAGCTGCGAGGTGCCGCTTCCGTCCGGAGGCAAGCTCGTGATCGAGCAGACCGAGGCGCTGGTGGCCATCGACGTGAACTCCGGCCGCAGCCGCAGCGCTCGAGACAGCGAGACCAACGCCTACCGAACCAACTGCGAAGCCGCGGACGAGATCTGCCGGCAGCTTCGCCTGCGCGACCTTGGCGGTCTGGTCATCAACGATCTGATCGACATGCACATGACCAGGCATCGCCGGGATATCGAGGAGCGATTTCGTCAGTGCCTCAAACGAGATCGCGCCAAGGCGATGGTGCTGCCGATCAGTGAGTTCGGCATCCTGGAGATGACTCGGCAGCGCATGCGCCCGAGTTTGCGCAAGAGCCACTACATGCCTTGTGGGCAATGCGACGGCCACGGCGAGATCAAGACGCCGGAGTCGGTTGGGGCAGACGCAATGCGGGAAGTTGGCTTCCTCTTGCAGTTTGAGCGGGTGAAGCGCGTGGAGCTGGTTTGTTCGCCGCGCGTGGCGTCGGTGCTGCTCAGCAGCCGGCGGAGAGAGCTCGTCGCGCTCGAAGACGGCGTCCAAAAGAAGATCGAGGTGCGTGTAAGCGACGCGATCGCCGTGGATCGGGTTGATTACTATGCGTACGACGAGCGCAACGTCAGCATCGACATCAGCAAGTTGCCGGCTCTGAAGCCGCCGACCGTGGCTCAGTTGGAACTGGACGATCGAACATCGGCCGCGGAGGCGAAGACCAAGGACCAGACCGCGACAACGTCGACGAGGAAGCGACGGCGGCGACGAGGATCGGCGTCCGCTCCGGACTCGGCCGAACCGACCGCGATTCAGCCGGAGGATCTTGAACCGGACGAGGCTCAAACCAAGGCTGATGAATCGACAACAGACGCGATCTCGGAAGACACGGCAGGCTCCAAGAAGAAGCGTCGACGAAGACGGCGTCGATCCAAGGTCCGTGAGGAAGGAAGCGAAGACGGCGCGATTCGAGTTCACGAGCTGGCCAACGAGTTGAACGTTCGATCGCGTGAAGTGCTGACTCGATGCGGAGTCGACGACGTGCCGGACATTGCGAATCACATGTCGTCGATGACATCCGGTGCTGCGGATCAGATTCGCGCGTGGTTCGCAAGGGAGTCGTCGGTTGGGACGGTGGACGGACAGGCCGCGGCAAGCGAGAACGGTCAGACGCTACCGTCTGGGGGAACGAAGAAGAAATCTCGGCGGAGGCGATCGAGAAAGCGTGGCCACTTGACGGAAGAGGCGCCGCCCGTCGCACCGATCGCCCAGGAGGCGCCGCCCGACCCGGTGACGGACAACGCCGAAGCGGCCACCGGCGGCGCAACGAAGAAGTCGCGTCGGCGTCGCAGAAGGTCCAAGCCCGCCGACGAGCCGATCTCCGTTGCGACAAGTGCGGCCGTCGATCCACCAAGCCCGCCGCGGCGAAAGACGCTGTATCGAAGCCGCGTGTCGGTCTCCAAAGCGGTTCGGGAAGAAGCGCCCAGGACGATTGACGAGTGACCAAGCCCACGCCTCACCGCCGTCGGAGACTGATCCTGCTCGGCTCCACGGGTTCCATCGGCGCGAACGCGCTGCGCGTGGTGGAGCACTTGCACGATCAAGGTCTGTTTGAATTCGACATTGTTGGTTTGGCCACGGGCTCCAATGCGAAGATGCTGTGCGAGCAGGCGCGTCGATTCGAGGTTCAGCATGTCGCGGTCGCCGACGCCGAGCCGTCCAAGTCATTGGCTCATATCCCGCACGTATACACCGGTCCCGACGCCGCGGCTGAACTGATCGACGCGGTGGCGCAACGCGGCGACCTCGTGGTGGGGGCGATGGTCGGGGCTGCGGGCGTGCCGGCGACTCTGGGGGCGATCGAACGCGGCTGCGACATCGCCTTGGCGAACAAGGAGACGCTCGTTGCCGCCGGAGCACTTGTGATCCCCAAAGTTCGACAACATGGGGTGACGCTCTTGCCGATCGACTCCGAGCACAGCGCGATCTTCCAATGCCTCCAGGCCGGCCGATCGGTTGAGCAAGTGAAGCGACTCGTGCTCACCGCTTCCGGCGGGCCGTTTCGAACCTGGTCCAAAGATCGCGTGTATAACGCCACCATCGAGCAAACGCTCGATCATCCGACGTGGAACATGGGGCCGAAGATCACCGTTGATTCCGCCTCGCTCATGAACAAGGCGTTGGAGGTAATCGAGGCGCATTGGCTGTTCGACCTGCCCGCGAACAAGATCGAGGTGGTTGTTCATCCCCAATCGATCATTCACAGCTTCGTGGAGTTTGTGGACGGCTCGGTGATCGGGCAACTCTCCCCGCCGGACATGAAGATGCCGATCCAATTCGCGCTGACCTGGCCCCATCGAACCGCAGGATGCAGCCCGACGATGGACTGGTCGAAGCCGCATCGGCTCGAGCTGGAGCCCGTCGATCATGATCGGTTCCCAGCCCTGCTGCTTGCCTATAAGGTCATCGAGTTGGGGGGAACGGCCGGGGCGATCTTCAACGGAGCGAACGAGGCTGCGGTGGAGGCGTTCCTGGCCGGCCATATCCCCTTCGGGATGATCACCGAGCTGGTGGGCGAGGTGCTGGGGACCATCGAGGCCGCGCCGATCAAGAGTCTGAGTGACGTGATGCGAGCTGATGAGGCGGCCCGCACCGAAGTGGCGCGTCGAGTTGCCCCACGGACCCAGCGCGCCTGTGATGATGCCGCCGTACGCTCCTCGGCCGCCCCCGGTTGAACCAGGCTCATTGACGTGCCGATATGCTCTAGCCGACGATCTTTGGATGCAATCCTTCCCACCCGCCCGGAATAATTCAACGACATGGACTTTCTAACGACCGCAACCAACATCGCCCTGATCATCTTCGGCTTCGGCGCGCTGATCTTCGTGCACGAGATGGGGCACTTTCTCGCGGCCAAGTGGGCGGGCATCCGCACCGAAGCCTTCGCCATCGGCATGGGGCCTTCGATCGCTTCGTGGCGGAAAGGCATTGGTCTTGTGGTGGGATCAACGCACGCCAAAGTCGTGTCGCGCACCGGCAAGGCGCCGGGAGATCTCAGCGATGCCGAGCTGGCCAAGCACGGCCTGGGCGAAACCGAATATTCCCTGCGCTGGCTGCCGCTGGGCGGGTTTGTCAAGATGCTCGGCCAGGAGGACGCGAACCCGAACTATGTCTCGGACGATCCTCGCAGCTACAACAGCTGCCCGATCGGCAAGCGCATGATCGTCGTCTCCGCGGGCGTGGTGATGAATCTGCTCCTGGCGGTAGTGCTTTTCATCGCTGCGTTCATGGTCGGGGTTCGGTTCGAAGCGCCCGTGATCGGGTCCGTGGCGTTCGACCTGCCGGCCGGAACCACCGCGCCGGATAATGCCGAGCAACTCGGCATCGAGGAGCTGGGATTGTTGGCCGGCGATCGGGTGCTGTCCATCGACGGCACGCCCGCGCACACGTTCGCTGACATTGCCATCGCCTCCGCCATGGCCAAGCCGGGCGAAGAATTGAAATTCGACGTCGCGCGGCCAGGGTATGCGCAGCCGCTCGTCTTCACGCTCACGCCGAAGGAGCAACCGGGCGGCGGATTGTTGACCATCGGCGTTGGCCCGGGCGTGTCAACGACGCTGTTGGGCCCCCAGTCCGACGAGCTTTTGCAACGAGCGCTGCAAACGACCGGCTTGAATGAGCTCGGCATCAAGGGGGGCATGCGGTTGATGGCGATCAACGGCAAGGATGTCACCTCGTATGGGGAGCTCGACCGGGCCGCGTCCGATTCCGACGGCCGACCGCTCGATACGCTTTGGTACGCGGTGGATTCGGACGGCGAGCCCCAAGGCGGACCCGTTCACGCTTCGCTTGGGGTTCTGCCTGTCTACACGCAATACCGACAACGCGAATCAACCGCCGACTTCGGTCTGCTGGGCTTCTCGCCTCTGGTGCGTATTGCAAACGTTGACGAGAAAAGCAAGAACTTCGGCAAACTCCTGCCCGGTGATGTCATCATTCGCCTCGGCGACGTCGATTACCCCCGGCGATCCCAGGTGGCGCCGCTGATCCAGGAGAACAAAGGCCAACCGCTGACCCTGGTCGTTCGGCGCGATGATGAAGCCGTCACGGTCCAGTGCAAGGTCAGTCGCAAAGGCCGGCTGGGAATCGAGCTGTCCAATGCCGACGATCTTCTGGTGACGGCCAAGCCGATTTCCATCTTCGCCCGCCACAACGCCCAGGATCCGACGCAGATTGAGGATCTGACGACGCCGATCGCGGACTTTCTGCCCTTGGGTGGGACCGAGATCGTCGCCGTGGACGGTGCACCGGTTTCGACCTGGCCTCAATTCAGGGCCGCCTTGCAAAAGAGTACGAGCCTGGCCTCGGCGAACGGGACGGATGCCGTTGTTCATCTGACGATCGTTCACCCCACGCAAGGTCGGCCGCGCGAGGACTTCGCCGTCTCGCTCGATGCCGAGGAAGTCGCCGAGCTACACGCTTTATCCTGGATTACCGAACTCGCCCCGTATTACTTCGAGCCCGTCTACACGACGCTGACCGCTGACGGAAACCCCGTCCGCGCCGTTGTCATGGGCTTCAGGCAAACGTACAAGTTCATGATGAACGTCTACCTGATGCTCGATCGGCTCATCAGGGGCAGCATTGGCGTGGACCAGCTGCGCGGGCCCGTGGGGATCGTACACATCGGCGTCCAGGTCGCTGAGCGCGGCATTATGTACCTCGTGTTCTTTTTGGCCGTCATCAGTGCCAACCTCGCCGTGATTAATTTCCTGCCCTTGCCGATCGTGGACGGCGGACTGTTCCTGTTCCTGATCTACGAGAAGCTCAAAGGTCGGCCGCCGTCGATCGCCTTCCAGAACGCATCCACCATCGTCGGGCTGGTCCTCATCGGCACCATCTTCCTCGTCGTGACGTGGAACGACGTAACGCGATTGCTCAGCTGAGGTAACCCGCACAGGTGTCCGAGTCGAAGGTCGCGATCGTGACGGGGGCGGGGACGGGGATCGGGCGCGAGATCAGTGTGCAATTGGCCGAAGCAGGCTACCGGATCGTGCTGGTAAGTCGGTCGCAGGCGCACCTTGAGACGACCGCAGCCGAGATCGACCGGCGCGTGAGCGAGCCGCCTCAGACGTTGATCGTGCCGGCTGACCTGACTGATCAGCAACAGGCGGCGGCCGTTGTCGATCGTGCAATTGAGCAATGGGGGCGGGTGGATGTGCTGGTCAATAACGCTGCGGTCGCCCCGAATAGCCGAATCGATGAAACGACCCACGCGGAGTTGCTCGCGGCTTTCTCGCTCAATCTCTTCGCGCCGGCGCTGTTGGTAGCGCGCCTTTGGGAAGTGTTTCAGCGTCAAAAAGGCGGTTGCGTAGTGAATATATCGTCGATGGCGACCGTCGATCCGTTCGACGGCTTGTCGATCTACGCCGCCTCCAAGGCCGCACTGGAGAGCCTGACTCGATCAATCGTCAACGAAGGTCGGCCGTGGGGAATCAGCGCCTACGCGATCGCGCCGGGAGCGGTAGAAACGCCGATGCTCCGGTCGCTGTTCACCGAACAACAGCTGCCGTCCGAGAATACGCTGTCGCCGGCGGCGGTGGGGCGGGTGGTGGTTCAGTGTGTTATCGGCCGGCGCTGCGATGATCTGGGACGCACGATCGTGCTGCCGAGCCCGTAAGTCCGGGAAATGTCGCAAGGCTGAGCGCTGTGGGCAAGGCGGGGATCGTCAAAGATCGCTCGACTTCTCATTTCATTCTTGGCTTCGTCCACTTTTTATTGGAACGTTCAAGTGCCGAGGGGTCTGGACCGCCGGGACGGGCCGGCCGGGACAAGCCTGGATGAGCCATGACACACCAAAGAGTTGATCGAGGATAAGAGGGGCAGCACCATCTACGGTTCAGATAGAGAGTTTGATCGCCCGCGCCTGCTCATCGTCGAGCATAATGCCTCGACGACGAAGCTGATGCTCCAGTCGCTTGGCCGAGCGTGCTTGGGGCCCGGTGTTGCCGAGCACGTCGATCCTGCGCAGATGCGGGAGATATCCTGCGCCTGCGGTGACCGTGAGCCTCGCGCCGCGTGTTGCGTCGTGATCGGATCGTTGGGCCAGCTTCACCGATTCAATCTTGATCGTTGCGACGTCGTCATCTGCGCCGTTCATTTGCCCGATGGCTCCGGGTTGGACGCGCTGGCGTATGTGCGCGGTGTCCGGCCGGAGCTTCCCGTGCTCCTGATCGGCAATCCGGGGGAAACCACGGTGGCGGTGGAGGCGATCCGGGCTGGGGCCTTGGATTTCCTCGTGGCGAGCAGCGCTGATTTACGGGCCCTCCCGTTGGCGCTGGAGAAATGCCTCGCTCATCAGCGCATCAAGTATGAGAACGAGCAGCTTCACCTGGACCTTAGTCGCTCCCTGGCCGAGCTTGCCCGCAAGAATCAACAACTCCAGGATGCCAATCGCAAGCTCGAGGCGATGGCTCGAACGGATGATCTCACTGGGCTCTACAACCGGCGCTACCTGAACGAGCAACTCGATCGCGCTTGGGCCCAAGCGGTGCGCAGCGATCAGCCGCTCGCGTTCATGATGATCGACCTTGATCGATTCAAGGAAACCAACGATCGGTTCGGCCATCAGCACGGTGACGCGGTCCTGCGGCGGGCGGCCAAGGTCATCGAAGCGAACTGCCGGCAGGTGGACGTAACTGCTCGGTATGGCGGGGACGAGTTCTGCGTGCTCATGCCGAACACCGAGGTGCAAGAGGCGGTCCGCGTGGCCGAGCGAATACTGCGCGAATACGAGAACGCCAACGGGGTCAAATCCGAGCACGAGCCGCGGCTGGGAATGTCAATCGGCATTGCGCACATCGACCTGAGTCGCCCCGCGAACGCCGAGCAGCTCATCCGTCATGCGGACGAAGCGATGTACGCAGCGAAGTCCGACGCGGCGAACCGGGCGATGCTTCGAGACGCCGACGGCGTATATGCGCCCAGTTCCGGCGAACGAGTCTCCGCCCCGGATTACCGCCGGCCGAACTGAGTGCCGAAGGCATCACGGGATCGAGGCATCGGGGTAGGAGCTGTTTATTGACTGCTGCGAATGCAATGTTCGATAGCTGTCTTCAGTCCACGCGTATCTCTCCTAGCCGCACATGAATATGTGCGGGCGCCCGCGGATATGCATCCGCGGCTGCTACGAATGACCTCGTCGAACATTAGCAACACAGGACTCAATAACCGCGAGCCGAAGGCGAGCGCGGAATCGCAAGCAAGCTACGAATTGCACCGCAAGTCGAGGCGGCGTCTGATGGCAACATTCTACACCTCATCTTCCCGTCGCCAGCCGCATTCGGGGCAGCCGCCCCCGGAATTTCCGCGCAGGTCGTAGCCGCATTTGATGCATAGCGCGCGCTTGACGCGCACATATCGTCGTAACTGGAACGGCGCGAAAGGCAAGCACAGAATCGCAGCGTAGAAGATCGTGTTGATCACGAAGCCGGGCCAGATCGGGCGGTAGCGAAGAACGGCGCGCTGGGGGATTGGGCCGGTATACCAATCTCTACCCGGCTTCTGCGGTGGCCAGTGGTGTGTTTCGATCGGGATCCCGCTTCCAACTTTAGTGATGCTGTACTTGCGAGTCGTAGGGTTCCATTGCAGATCGATCCGATTAGCCAAGGCAAGGCAGGGCCAACCGCGAGCGCATTCGATGATCGGACGGCCCCACCAAGTTTCGATCTGTTGTGATGCGACGGGCGTTGGGCCTACTTCGCTCCAGAGTGGCGGCGATGCCTGCTCGTAGAGAGGCCTCATCGAGGTAACAAAAGCATTCTTGAGGCGCACGGGTCTTGGGTCAGACCTTTCGTCCCACCAGACCAAGGTTGATGCACCGGGTTGCCTCAATTCCTTGAAGATCCGCCTGGGCAACGAGTCACCCACTGCAAAGTAGACCTGCACAACCCCGTTCTGCGAAGGAAGAACTTGGCCGTTGTAGGGAACGATCCAGTAGGCGCTGGCCCACGCCACAGCGACGTTGACGATCGCGCCGAGGAGGAGGAACACAACGAGTTTGGTAAGGCGGTGTTTCACGGCGTGGCCCTCGCCGAGAGTTCTTGTCCGCACTCCGGGCACTTGTCGCTCGTTAGCCCGATGAGGGAGTAGCCGCACTTTCCACACTCTAGCGGACCCGGTTTGTTCCGCGTGCAGGCAGCCGCGACGGAGCCGATCACTAAACCGGGTAGTATCGACGACCCAATGACGAACAGCACGAATGGCAGATCGGCCATCGATATTTCGCCACCGTCGTGTACATCCGCAATCAGACCGGCTATTACGCACCCGCACCCCGGGATCACCGGCGCAAGGAACCCAATCCAGAATGCCTTGGCTTTGCGTGTCTTTACCACAATCCCCATGGCACGCACGCCTCGACCACACTCCGGGCAAACATCATGCCGCGCGCCACGCAGGTCATGGCCGCAGTTGAAGCAAAGGCCGCGCTTGTGGCGGATAATTCGGCGTGCGGTGATCGGGCCGAGTGTCAGGAGCCAAAGTAGCGCGGCGTAGAAGATCGTGTTGAACGCGAAGCCGAGCCAGATGGGGCGAAGCCCTAGCACATGTGAAGACGGCAATCGTGTCTGAAGTCCGTCTCGCACGAGCCAAGCAGGTATCTGGGCAGCGTGGCGAAGTCGCCTCGGGGCGAAATGCTCCCCAGATAATGACTCACCCTGAAGTGCTCGTGCGGGCCAACCGTCTGCGTGGATGAAGAGGTAAGAATTTCGTACCGTGCGAGGGGCCGTAGTTTCGTCTCGGAGTTCGAGGGAGAGCCTCGACCGTCCAAACCCGCGATCGTCGGTGCCCCAGTAGCGCGCACTTCCCCGCGGAGGAATTGCCAGTCGTGGACGCAACAATCCGTCGACTTCTTGCGTGGGAAGCGGAAAGACGGTCGAAACCTCGGAGAAGACTGCACACCCCCACGCTACGGCGACGTTGACGATCGCGCCGAGGAGGAGGAACACGACGAGCTTGGTAAGCCGGCGCTTCACGGTGATAAAGAATATTCCATCAGAGCCGGGCTGTCCTCAGCCCGGAGGTGGACGCTGTATGTGCGATCTCATCTGCTGCGCCGATCCGGCCCCCCGGCCGGGGGACGGGCCGGCTCTGTCGGGGAGATTTACTCCCAGAGGAAGAGCGCTTTGAAGAAAGCGATCGCCTTCGGCTCGCGGCTAAACGTTCGTGATTGGAAACTCTTCATTTCCGCTTTCTCCTTTTGTTCTTACTGGGGAGAAAGCGCCAACGCGTAGCGTACGATGTTACCGAGCAGTCTTCGCGCCGAGTTGGGCTGGTAACCGGCGATGCCCCAGCAGGGTTGGTCAAGGAGGGCGTGGCTGATGTCTTCGCGTGAAAAGAGCACGCGCGGCTGGCCGTCGATGATCATGCCGCGCAGCCGAGGCGTTGTTTCGTGTGCGCCGAAGACTTCGAAGGAAAACGGGCGGTACGCCAGACGATTCAGATGAGCCGCGCCGCGCAGACCCTGCCCGGTGACGATGCGATGACGACGTAGCGAGCGGATCGGCGCTTCGAAAATCTCGGTGCAGGCCTGTTCGGCGGAGAGCGTGAACTGTCCGCGCCCGCCGGGTGTCTCGAAAAGGACAACTCCGCCGGCCGCAACGTATGCACGAAGCGCGTTGCGCTGCGGGCCGGTAAAGTGATGCTCGTCGATGCCGCTGGCGACGACGAGGTCCGGGCGAGGATCGAGTTGATGGATCCGAGCCAGTGGATGGTCCAGAAGCGTGATCGCAAACTCGTGCTGTTGCCGCATCGCGGCGCTAAACACGTTCAATGCTTGCGGCTCGGCGTCCCAGTTGTCGGTGTGGATAGCGCGAACGATGGTCGCCGTCGCCAGCGGGGCCTCGAATCGCATGTCGTCTTGCGGATCGTCGATGCCCGCAACAAAGTGCGGCGCCAGTCGCGGCCGCGGCCGGTTTAGTTCCGAGGCGTAGAAATAGATGTTGGCGGCGGTTCGATAGTGGCTGCGCTTATTGTCCAGGCGTGCCTGGAACGTGGTGGAAAAATCGGTGGTCGGGGCGAGGATAATCAGCTCCCGCACGCCGTTGGACAAACCTCGCAGGGTTGGACGCTTGTTCTGCACCGGCAGCAAAATCGTGTACGCCCAATGATCCTCGCCCAGTGTGCGCCAGTCGTACTGCGGATACATCACGCGGCCGATCTTCTCGATCGAATCAGCGAACGCGTGGGCTTCACCTTCGTTGACGGCAAACAGCAGTCCACCGAGGTCGAGATAGGCACGGAGTTTGTCGAGCGGCTCGATCTTCGGGCGGGTGGGGGCCTGAGGTTGGTTGGCGATCTCGCCCGCGGCACGCGCGCGATACAGTTGCCTCATCTGCCGCACATAGGCATCGATATCCTGCGGGAGCTGATCGAGCCAGCCGACGCGCTGATGCGACGCGAAGTAGAGCATGGGGGCGTCGAGCCATTCGTGTGGCTCGGACTGGAGATCGACGATCTGCCAGTTCAACCCGCTTTCAGTGGTTGCCTGAAGCCACCCGGTGAGATTGGCGACGTCGCGAGGGCGATTGTTCCAGGCGACGCTTGCGTCCTGAAGCTTGTTGATCGCCACCGGCACCCGACCACGACTGAGAAACAACAATGCAAAGGCCAACTGGCTTGCGCGCACTTGGGCAGCCCGCCCGTCGTTGGCGATCCGGCGGTTGACGGTCATCTGGCGCGTGGTGGGGTCCCACGTGCACAGGCGATGCAGAAGCTCGGCCGCGCCTTGGCGATACCAATCGTGCCCGCCGAAGAACTTGTACCCGCTGGCCAGGCCGGCTCGCTCCACCGCGTAGAGGTAGTAGTAGTAATGGGTGAAGCGATTGGGATTCTCATCGGCCGCGAAGTTCTCGTCCATCCACTTCAAGGCGTCGGCGATCGCCAGCTGTGAGGGCGTCTGGCGGTTGGGGTTGATAGCGACGTACTCCTGAGAATGGAGCAGGTCCTGGGTGATAAAAAGGGTGGCGAGCCCGGCGGCAGTCATTGAGCCGGTGGATTGCCCATCGCCGGTGTAGTTCCACCCGCCGTCGGCCAACTGCATGCTAAGGAACCGATCCTCGATCATTCGCCAATACCGTGCGTCGACGCCGAGCCCGCGCTTGGCCGCCTCCCAGAACGCCAGCGCACCGAATTGGGTGATGGAATTGTCGCGCCGCGTCGTGTTGGGATTCTGACGATAGGTCCAACCACCGACGCTCTCGCTGAACCCATCGACGAGCCATTT
>JADFNO010000237.1 GCA_022563315.1 Planctomycetota bacterium
ATGACGATGCGTCCCCGCGGCGACGAGGCCGACCAAGCCCGGCCGTTCGTCGTCGTGTTCCTGACCGATGGCAAAGGCAACCGCGGGCCGGATGAGATTCTGGCCATGCTGAAGAACACCGACCGCCAGGGCATGCGCATCTTCCCCTTCGGCGTGGGGCACGATGTCAACACCATCCTGTTGGATCGATTGGCCAACGAACACACGGGTCGGACGACGTATGTTCAGCCGGGCGAGAACCTCGAACTCGTGCTGGGTGATTTCTTCGCCGTCATCAGTCAGCCCGTACTCACCAACCTGCGCTTGACCCTTCCGGAGGTCGGCGTGACCGAGCAGTTCCCCGCCACGTTGGGTGATCTGTATAACGGTCAGCAGCTCATCATCGCGGGCAAGTTCAGCAGCGCCGCGACCGGACCGGTGAAGCTCACGGCCATGCGCGAGGGTAAACAAGTCGAGTATTCCTGGCCCAAGGCGGCGTTCACGAACACGGCCGAAGCTGAGTATGTGCCGACCGTTTGGGCCGGGCGCAAGATCGCGTACTTGATCGATCAGATCCGCGCCCACGGCGAGTCGCAGGAGATGATCGGCGAGATTCTCGAGCTGAGTCAGAAGTACGGGATTCAGACGCCGTACTCGAGTTGGCTGATCGTGCCGGATCAACAGCAGGTCATCGCTCTGCATCGCCTCGGCGAAGGAAGACGCGGCCCCGGATTCGGCATGGGCGGTGGTGGTGGGTTCCCTGGTCGTCGCCAGGCGCCAGCCGGGGCTAGAGAAGCGATCGGAACCGAATTCAGCACCGTCGGCGGCACAGCCGGCCCCGATGCACTCGGCCTTCCTGGGTACCTCTTCGGCGACGAGTTCGGCGAGGTATCGCTGAGTGAAGCCGAGCTGGCGGTGGCTCCGGAGTCTGGCGAAGTGGCCAACCTCATCGCGCGGAAGAACGCCGCCCTCAAGCAGATGCGCAGCAAGGACGCTGACCGCCTGGACGCCCGTCTGCTGGCGGTTCGACGGATTAACAACCGTTGGTACCACCGCATGGGGGCCTTCCTGGTGGACGAAGAATTCACTGAGGACACTCAAGTCATCACCGTCAAATTCGGCTCGGACGCCTATTTCGACCTCGCCCGGGGCCGGTCTGATCTGCGCGAAGTCCTGGCCGCGAGCCAACTTGTGGTCGTACTGGTGGCCCAGAAGAAGGCTGTGCTTGTCTCGGACACCCAGGGAATTGAGAAGTTTTCCGACCAACAGCGGGAAGAATTCGGATTCCTCGGTGATTAGCAGTGTTGATGAGGCGGGACCCCTTGGGGCACCCACCTCGATCCTTCTCCTCTTCCCCCACGCGGCCTGACCGGGTTCTGCCCGATCAGGCTGTGTTTTTGGGCACAGGCCGTGGCCGCGACCGGCCGTAGAATCCAAGCATGATTCGCCGAATCACAGGCTGGGGCAGATTGGGAATGGTGGCGATCGTGCTTTTCGCCGCGCTGCTTTGTGTCCAGCCTGTCCTCGCCCAACGCCAGGCCCAGTTGCCGTGGTGGCAGCGGTCGGCTGAGCGAAAGATCGGCTACTACCACATCAAGACCGACCTGCCCCCTGATCAAGCGAACGAGCTGGCCCGGCACTTGAACCTGATGCACGAGGAGTATGCCAAGCGATTGGCCTCGCTGGGGCCGCGCTCCCCCACCCCGATGAACGTGATGATCTTCGCCCAGCGGCGCGACTACCTCCAAACCTTGCGAACCCGCTACGGCGTGGACGGCTCGGGCACCGGCGGCATGTTCTTCGTCAACCCCTCCGGCAGCGCGCTCGCCCTGTGGACCGAGTCGCTTCCCAACCGTCGCATCCTCAACGTCATCCAGCACGAGGGCTTCCACCAGTTCGCCTACAGCCGGTTCGGATCCGACCTGCCCAGTTGGGCCAACGAAGGCCTGGCCGAGTTCTTCGCCCAGTCCGTGCTCGTTAATCGCAGGTTCATCATCGGCCAGAGTAATCCGCGCGTGATCAACGCGGTCAAGAACGGAATCGAACTGGGCACCTACATTCCGTTTCGCAAGATGTTGACCATGACGCCCCAGCAGTGGTCCAGCGCGCTGCGCGAAGGCGACGCCTCCAATCAATACCACCAGGCGTGGTCGATGGTGCACTTTCTCGTCTACGGCGACGGCGGTCGATACGTACAGCGTT
Source organism: Planctomycetota bacterium (assembly GCA_022563315.1). Classification (GTDB taxonomy): domain Bacteria; phylum Planctomycetota; class Phycisphaerae; order Phycisphaerales; family SM1A02; genus JADFNO01. The sequence continues at coordinate 2,182 of JADFNO010000237.1, forward strand.
TCGAGGCGTACCTGCGGGCGATCAACGCTGGTTTCACCTCGCAAGATGCGTTCATTCGAGCGTTTGAGACCGATGACATCGAAGCGTTCGAGACTCGTTGGAAGCAATACGCGCTGGCGGCAAAGCCCAGCGCCTTTGTCACCGCGATGGAGCGCATCGAGTTCCTGGCCGAAGGCGCGCTTGAATTGAGCCGCAAGGGCAAGTCGCCGCAAACGATGGAGGAGCTGCGCAGCGAGCTGAAAGCGATCAACTTCACCTACATGGTGCAGAAGCACGGGGTCCAGATCGAGCTGCGGGCCGACGACGAGACGATGTACACGATCCCGATGGACGACCTCAGCCCCGAGCCCCCGGCGTTTGTGATCTCCAAGCCGAACCGCCGGGGGATGAGTCTGCGCGAGCGGAAGTTCGAGGAGACGATCCCCACTCCGCCGGCGATCGACACCGAGAATCTCAAGCCCAAAACGATGTCGATCCGCTGGACGCGCGACCGCGAGACGGGCGAGTTCAGTTACGAGATTCTGGTGAAGTAGCTCCAAGAAGAATTTCACCACAGAGGCGCAGAGGACACAGAGGGGGGAAGAAGGGATCGAAGATCAGTGTCAGGGATCATTCGTTAGCCTCGGGCTTCGCCCGGGGGCGAATCGTTACGGGGCGCGGTCGCTGTTGCGCGCGCGAGTTATTGGTCGGCATAGGGTTTAGTTTGCGCGCGCCAATGTGACCGGGCCCCCCGGAAATTTGGTTGGTCGAGAGTGACGAGCTTCGCATACAACAACCGCTCCTTCTATTGGAGGGGCCGCGGCTTCGCCTGCGCGCGCGGGGGAGGTGCATTCGGTAAGTCGGTCCGCCAAATGCAGCTTCACGGCCCGCCAGGCCGGATATTTTTCTGAGGATTCTGAACGGAACTTAGCGATGAATCGCCCGATCTATGCGCGCCATCGAGATTCAATCGGGACGGCTCGCTGGGATCACTCCGCCGTGGCCGGCGGGGCTAAACTTGGTTGAGCAGTCTATTCAAGGCGTGCACGCCTTCTGAGATTTGCGCGCGAAGCAAATAAATGGGTGGCGGTCCCTCATTTCCTCTGCCAGCCACATTCAGGACATCCAGTGGTGGGGGTTCCGCGGAGATCGTAACCGCAATTTGGGCACATCGGTACCGGTGTGTCATGCATGAGCCAAGTCGGTGTTACAAGTACAGCGATCGAGTTCAAAGCTGCGAGTCCGAACAGGAACAGTGACAGGATGAGAAACCAATACTCCGTGGTCTCGCCAGTCAGCCAAAGAAGACCTCCGGCGATGATAAACGAAGCATTACTAACGAGAGCTACCGTTCGCAGTCCTGTTAGAAACACACTTCGTCGATGCACCGAGAACGCCACGATATTCATCAGGCCACGCAATGTGCTACCCTCTTTGCCAATCCTAATGAAAGCCCTAATGTCATTTAATCCTCTAAGTATAACTTCTTACAATTACAAAACCGTCTGTGCCATCACCGCCAGCTACTTCGCCAGCAGCGCCACCCGCCAACCGCCCCTCAGTTTCACTGCCTGTGGTCCTAGTCGAAAACCTCTCGAACATAGATTCATACCTTCCTAGCTGGAAGCCAGACGCTCAATCGCCATCAGGCTTAGATCCACCGCCGGACTCTGCCCTTGTATTGCAGGTACTCTTGTCCGAATTTCTGCTCCAAATAGCGTTCTTCACGCTTGATGACTCCCAGGCTAATACCCACCAGGGCTATCGGGAGGAGCGCAAAGGGCCAGAGAGCGTCCACGGCGAAGGCGATTCCTATGTAGAGAGCCGTGAATGACAGGTACATAGGGTTGCGGGAGAATCGGAATGGCCCATCAACCACGATTGCCGTTGTCGGTTTATAAGCGTTAGGGTCCGTCCCGGCCCGTCTCATTGTCCGGAATGCCGAGGCTACCAAGGCGAACGAGATTACGATGAAGGGCAGGCCCGTAGCCAGTTGCATCCAGGTGTCAGGCAGAAAGTGTTGCGGAAACGCAAAATGAAGGCCTAGCCCCGCCACAAAGGTAGCCAGGTGAAGCAGAGGCGGCGGAAACA
>JADFNO010000004.1 GCA_022563315.1 Planctomycetota bacterium
CGCGCCGCATCAGCGAGTCCTTAACCTCGTCCGCCTCGACTTTGCGGCGCAGCACTTCGTTGGCACGGACGAACATCCACTGCGAATGATCGAGCATCTCCGCCAACTCGGAGAACGCTTGATCGAGTACATCGCCGGATTTGAACGCTGCGAATAGTTGCTTAAACATGGAACGCTCCGACACGATCGGCGGCTAACTGAGAAGCCGAACGATCAAATACCCAAGACTTGGTATGAGAATAAACACGACGAGTATATAAAGGAAATAATACCGCCTGGATGTTGCGGCAAGTTCGGCATACCACCGCGCCAGGCCGATCGGAATGAACCGCAATGGATACCAAATCGCACAGCCGACCACGTTGAACAATACGTGGCAAATGGCGACGCCGACGGCCGCTGCGACGGGATTGGCGGATGCGGCAAGCACGCCCGTGACCGTCGTGCCGATGTTGCACCCCAACATGAATGGAAAAACGCGCTTCGATCTCACGGCGCCGGCCCCAGCCAGAGGAATCATCAGACTCGTCGTGACCGAGCTGGACTGAACGAAAACGGTCGAAATGATCCCCACCACCCATGCCATGAAGTCGTTGCGAAACAGTATCGAGCTGAACAAGCCTTCGACCCGACGCAACAACGCACCCTTGAGGTTCTTCACCATCAGCACGAGCATGAGGAACAACAACAACAGCCCCAGCACTGCGAGGATCTTCCCTTGAGTCTGCGCATTTGAGGTGAACAAGCCAGCGACCCAATCGAGCACCTTGACAACCCACTTGGTGATCGCCTTGATCGGACTGTTGGGATTTTGCTGCGGACTTATGCCAAGTGTGCCGGCAGCCCACATCGAGAACTGCGTAAGCCAGCCTTGGCCAGTTGCGCTCAACGAACCGCTGATCCACTCGATCGGGAAGAGGATGGCAACCGTCAACAGGTTGACGTTGCCGTGCATCAGCGCTGCTGCATAGCCCCGTCGGAACTGATCCTTGATGCGCATCATGAAACCGGAGACCAAATTGTTCGTGATGCTCGTTCCGATGTTCGCGCCCATCACAGCGTAGATTGCCGTCTCAAGGTCCATCTGGCCCGCAGCGACGAGTGCGATTATCAACGACGTTGTGAACGATGAACTTTGGACGATGGCGGTTACGAGGACGCCGCCCATCAGGGCAATCACAGGATTGTGGGCTTGATCCAAGATTTGCTTGATCTGGGAACCCATCGTCTTGAGCCCACTGCTCATGACGTTGATGGCGGCGAGGAAAAAGTAGAGACAGACCCCGGCATAAATGCCGTTGAGCCACGCTGGTGTTTCGCGCGTAGATGAGGGCTGACTTAGCGGGGTCGGAGATGATGGGGGCTGCGAAGCGGCGCCCTCGGGCATCTCGGTCGGCCCTCAGTGAGATAGCGATTCGCCCAACGCGAACCGCAGGGGGTCGGCATAATACGGTCGGCCAGTCTTCTGTCTACGCCGCTTCACAGATTCACGAAAAAAATATTTCGTCGCTATCCTCGTCCAGATGGACCAGCGGCGGGCACAGGCTCCCAACGTCTTTGATGTGATCGATTTGACCGATCCTCGCCTCGCCGACTACCGCGATCTCCGTGACCGGGGGCTGCGTGGCCCAGACGGTATTCCCGGCCTGTTTGTGGGCGAACAGCCGCTGATCGTCCAGCGCATGCTCTCCATGCCGGGCGTGACCAAGTCCGTGCTCGTGGTGACGACTTGGGCGGACCGCATCGCCCCCCTTGCCCCGCCCGAGGTGCCGGTCTATGTCGCCCCGCTGGACCTGATGCGGCGCGTGGCTGGATTCGCCGTCCATCGAGGCGTGCTGGCCGTCGGATACCGGGCCAAGGTCGAGCGACCAAGCCTCCACGCGATTATCAGCGGCGACGGGCCGCTCACATTGCTGCTCTGTGAGGACATCACCAACATCGACAACATCGGACTGCTGTTTCGCAACGCCGCCGCGTTCGGCGTCGACGGCGTATTGCTCAGTCCCAAATGCCACGACCCGCTGTATCGAAAGTCGCTTCGCGTCGCCATTGGGCACGCCCTGACGGTGCCGTTTGCCCGCAGCGAGGATTGGTCGGGTGAACTGGCCAAACTCCAGCAAGAATGGAATGTCACGTTGGTGGCCGCGGCGCTGGACGAGCGAGCGGTCGAGCTGGATTCGGCCCCGTGCCCGAAGCGAGTGGGGCTTGTCGTCGGGGCGGAGTTCGATGGCCTGCCGGCCGCGACGATTGACCGATGCGATGCGATCGTGAAGGTGCCGATGGCCCCCGGCGTAGACTCGCTGAACGTCGCCGTCGCCGCCGCGGTCTGCCTGCACCGATTTAGTACAGGCAAGCGAATATGATGCCGTTGGATCAGCTCGTTGCCGGCGCGATCGAGGCGTTTACGAGTCGCTTTGGCCGGCCGCCGCGCTTTGGGGCTGCCGCGCCGGGGCGGGTCAATCTCATCGGCGAGCACACCGACTACAACAACGGCTTCGTCCTGCCCATGGCCATCGACCGTTGGGCGATCGTCGTCGCCGACCTCACGCATGCGAACAACTCCACGCTCTGGGCGATCGACCTCGATCAAACCGTTCAATGCGATTTCGCCGGCCTGCGCTCGCCCGTCGCTGGGAGCTTCGCCAACTATCTGTTGGGTGTCGTCGATCAATTCGCGAAGCGCGGCGACTCGATCCCGAATCTCGATCTAGCGATCACGAGCACGGTGCCGATCGGGGCGGGGCTGGCCGGCAGCGCGGCAATCGAGGTGGCGACGGCGACCTTGTTGGCGGAAGTCGTGGGCGCGAGACTCGATCCGCTCGAGAAGGCGTTGCTATGCCAACGAGCCGAGCACACGTTCCCGGGCACGCCTTGCGGCATCATGGACATGTTCATCGCCACCGGCGCGCAGCCGAACCACGCGCTATTGATTGATTGTCAATCCAATACAGCCGAGCCCATTCCTTTGCCGCCGGCTGAGTCTGCAAGTGTGCTGATCGCCAACACGAACGTGCGTCATGAGCTCGCCACAAGCGCCTACGCTGCTCGTCGAGAAAGCTGCCGGAGCGCCGCCGCGAAGCTCGGTCTGACCACATTACGCGAGGCGGCGACCACAATGGGGATACCTCCGATTTTCTCGGGGCGGGGGCTCACCGATCGCGAATCCCGCTGTGCTGAGCACGTCGTGTGCGAGAACGAGCGCGTGCGGTCGGCGGCGGCGGCACTGGGCCGCGGCGATCTGGAGACGGTCGGCGGGTTGATGTTCGACAGCCATGCGTCATTGCGCGATCTCTTCGACGTGAGTTGCCCGGAGCTGGACCTACTGGTTGAGGTCGCCGCTCAGATGCGCAGCGACGGCTCCGTGTTCGGGGCCCGCATGACCGGCGGCGGGTTTGGAGGTTGCGCGGTGCTTCTTTGCCGAGCCGACCGGGTCACGACCGTGTCGGATGCACTGGCCCATCGCTTCTCGTCCCGGTTCACGCACCCCGCTACGCTGTTCACGGTCGCTGCCGTTGGCGCGTCGGGCGCATGTGCCCTCTGATCAGGCGTCCGGGACGAACACGCGGCGTTCACCTGGCGCCGTCGCCGGTTTGCTCGTATTTCTCGCGCAGTCGTCCGCCTTTGCGCGGCTCGACGCCGGCTCGCGTGCCTTCACCGGTCTGGACCTCCTCGTCGGAGGCGAACCGCGGAAGCTTCTGGGCCACCTTGCGCTTCCCCGTGAGGTTGTCGTGGATGATGCTGATCGCCTCATCAACATCGTCGGTCAAGCTGAACAGGTCGAAGTCCTCGGCCACAACGGTCTGGACCCGATCACACATCGTGTGCCTCATCCAGTCCAGAAGTCCCGCCCAGAAGTCACGGCCGATGAGGACGACCGGGAACGGCACGACCTTGAGGGTTTGAATCAGCGTGAGGCTCTCGAAGAACTCGTCCATCGTGCCAAAGCCGCCGGGGAAGATGACGAATCCCTTGGCATACTTCACGAACATCACCTTGCGGATGAAGAAGTAGCGGAAGTTCAGCTCGACGTTCTGGTAGGGGTTGGGCAACTGCTCCATCGGCAACGCGATATTCAAGCCCACCGAAGTGCCTCCGGCTTCGAGCGCTCCCTTGTTGGCGGCTTCCATGATGCCCGGCCCTCCGCCGGTGATCACCGCAAAGTCCTTGGCCACGAGTTTGGCGCCACAGGTGACGGCGAGTTGGTAGTAGCGGTCCTGCGACGGCAAGCGCGACGACCCGAATACGCTCACCGACGGCCCGAGCTGGGCGAGCGTCTCGAACGATTCGACGAACTCGCTCATGATCCGCAGCACGCGCCATGCCTCGTGCTGCAACGCTTCTTTGTGTTGCACCGTGTCCATGCGGAGCCTCCTGAATCTGATCGTATCGGCCAGACGACCCTCGCCGGTCGGGTATCAGGGGCGAAGCCGATTGGCCGCCAAAGGCGTTTTTGCAATAACATACTGTCTGCCAACGACTTACGCTGCGATATTTGAATACGCTTCCTAAAGGTGATAGACTGCGGGCAACATGGCCAAAATCCTCTCCTCCCGCCGGCGCGGTTCGGCGACCAACCGCGGCGCGGTCGAGATCATCACCTTCGCCAATGCCGTTCGGTTTCTGTATGACCGGGTGGATGTCGAGCGGATGCGCGTCGTCCGAGCCAACCAGGGTCTATTCAAGCTGGACCGGATGCGTGGGCTGTTGGCGGCGCTGGGCAACCCTCACGAGCAACTGCGGACCGTCCACGTCGCGGGAACGCTGGGCAAAGGCTCGACCGTGGCCATGATCGCCTCGATGCTCCAGGGGTGCGGCTATGGCGTGGGGCAGTACACCAGCCCGCACCTGGTCGACGTGCGAGAGCGAGTCACGATCAACGGCCAGCCCATCAGCAAGACCGAGTTCACGGAGTCGATACGGCAAACGGCCGCCGCCGCGGCCACGCTGCCCAATGAGCCGACGTTCTTCGAGATGTTGACCGCCCTCGCCTTCAAGTACTTCGCCGAGCAGGCGGTGGACATCGCGGTCATTGAGACAGGTCTGGGCGGGCGACTCGACGCCACCAACCTGATCCGGCCCGAGGTGAGCGTGATCACCCGGATCGACTACGACCACATGCACATTCTGGGTCAAACGCTGCCCAAGATCGCCCGGGAAAAGGCCGGCATCTTCAAGCGCGACGTGCCCGCATTGTCAACCAAGCAGCCGCCCGAGGTTGAAGAGACACTGCGCGCGGTCGCCGAGCGCGTCAAGGCGCCGTTGCGCCTCATCACCAAGGACATCGAGTTTAGCTGCCGATTCGGCGGGGCCTCCGGATCGCTGGGCCCCCACACGCGAATCTGTCTGCTGACCGAGACGAGCCAGTTCATGCACCTGCCCGTCCCGTTGCAGGGCGAGCACCAGGCGCTCAACTGCGGCCTGGCCCTGGCGGCCATTGACGTCCTCAAGGGATCGGGATTCGAGTTCCCCGAGATCGCCCTGCACGAAGGGTTGGCCAGGACTCAGACGCCGGGACGGATGGACCTGGCCTGGCGCCAACCGCGGATCCTTTTGGACGGCGCTCATAACCCGGCCGCGATCGGCGCATTAATGCGAAGTGCCGGCGCTTATGTGCCTTATGACTCGATGATTTGCGTCTTTGGCTGCTGTGAGGATAAGGACATCCCAGCGATGCTCGACCAGCTCGCGTTGGGGGGAGACAAGATCATCTTCACCCGGGCCAAGAACACACCACGGGCCGCCGACCCCAACGAGCTTCACCAGCTCTTCAACGAGCGCAGCGGCAAGATGAGCCAAGTCGCCCCGACTCTTTCCAAGGCCCTGGATTTGGCGTCACGGGCCGTCGGCCGGGACGATCTCATCTGTGTAACGGGCAGCTTCTTCCTGGTTGGTGAGGCCAAGAAGTACCTCGCCGACCTGGAGCGCAAGCGCCAGGCGCGATGATCCCTCAGGCGGTTCAGGACTAGGTCGCTTATTTGATTCACCTGAATCAGCCGATACACTTGGCAACGATGTGCGCGATGACGACCACGCTTCGACCGCTCCTGCTTGGCCCGACCACCGGGTAGCCCGCGCGCGATCCACTGCACCTATTCACCAGCAGGGCCTCGCGTTCGCGGGCCCTTATTCCTATTCATCCACCGCCTTTGATCGAGGTTCGACGCATGAACAACGCGTCACCAACCAACGCACAACAGACGAGCCCGGCTTCTGAGAACAACGACGAAACGCCCCGTTACCGATACACGGGTCGCCTGGCCGGTGAGATCGAAACGCGCTGGCAGGCGTATTGGGAGCGCCGCGGCACGTTCAATGCACCGAACCCCGGCCACGCCGCCTTCGATGCGTCCAAGCCCAAGTATTTCTGCATCGACATGTTCCCGTATCCATCCGGGGCGGGGCTGCATGTAGGCCATCCCGAGGGCTATACCGCCACCGACATCGTCTGCCGATTCAAGCGGCATAAGGGGTTCAACGTCCTTCACCCGATGGGATTCGACGCCTTCGGTCTGCCCGCCGAGCAGTACGCGATCCAGACCGGGGTGCACCCGTCCATCACGACGCAAAAGGCGATGGACACCTTTCGCACGCAACTGAAACGATTCGGCTTTTGCTACGACTGGTCGCGCGAGTTCGCCACCATCGACGAGAACTACTACCGCTGGACGCAATGGATCTGGCTGCGCGCGTATCACGCGTGGTACGACCCCGCTCAGGACAAGGCACGACCGATTGAAGCGTTGATCGAGGAGTTTGCATCCGGAAGTCGCAGAATCGAACCGAACCCCGATGCCTCACAAAATGCGGCCGGCGGATCGTTTCAAGAAGTCGCCGTCCCGGAACACGGCGCGTCGTGGGAGGACTACCCGGTTGATGCGCAACGTGTGATTCTGGATTCGTGGAGATTGGCCTACCTTTCTCAGCAGAGCGTCAACTGGTGTCCAAAGCTTGGAACGGTGCTCGCTAACGAAGAAGTCATCGACGGCAAATCCGAGCGCGGTCGGCACCCGGTCTATCGCAAGTCGCTGCGACAGTGGATGTTTCGCATCACCGCTTATGCCGAGCGGCTACTGAGTGATCTAGAGAATCTGGATTGGCCCGAGTCGACGCGCACCATGCAGCAACAATGGATCGGGCGCAGCGAAGGCGCTCACATCGATTTTCCACTGATCGATCCGCCCACGGAGGTCAGTCTCGACCGGCTGCGCGTTTTTACCACGCGCGCTGACACGATCTTCGGCGCAACCTATATGGTCGTCGCGCCGGAGCATCCGCTGGTGCAACAGATTCTGGATCATCCGGGCCCTGAAACTCCGGTTGCGGCATTGACCGATTATGTCGCCCAAGCGCTGAGCCGCTCCGACGTCGATCGCATGGCGGAATCCAAGGACAAGACCGGCGTGTTCACCGGCGTCTATGCCTCGAACGCCGCCACCGGTCAACGGATCCAAATATGGGTCGCCGACTATGTCTTGATGAGCTACGGCACGGGCGCGATCATGGCCGTGCCCGGACAAGACCAGCGGGACTGGGACTTCGCCAAGGCGTTCGAGTTGCCCATCGTTCGCACCGTCAAGCCGCCCGCCGACTTTGACGGCGAAGCGTATCTCGGCGACGGGCCGGCCGTGAACAGTGGTTTTCTTGACGGCCTGAACGTCGCCGACGCGAAACAGAAAACGATCGACTGGCTGGAGCAAACAAACCACGGCCAAGGCACGGTGCAGTTCCGGCTGCGCGACTGGCTGTTCAGTCGGCAGCGCTATTGGGGCGAGCCCTTCCCGATCGTGCTCGATGACAACGGCAACCACTACCCCGTCATGGAATCGAAACTGCCCGTCAAGTTGCCGCCGATGGATGATTACACGCCGGCGGAAACCGACGAGCCGCGGCCGCTCCTGGCCAAGGTGACCGATTGGGTCAACACCACCGCGGGCGACGCCGGCGTCGATCCGGCCCTGTTGGGGCCTGACACGCCGGTGAAGCGCGAGACGAACACCATGCCCAACTGGGCCGGCTCGTGCTGGTATTACCTGCGCTACTGTGATCCTGACAACGACGAGCGATTCACATCACGCGATTGTGAAACGTATTGGATGGGCGAGGCCGGGGTTGATTTGTATATCGGCGGGGCGGAGCACGCGGTGCTGCACCTGCTCTATGCTCGATTCTGGCACAAGATCCTTTACGACCTGGGCGAAGTCTCGACACCCGAGCCGTTCACGCGCCTGTTCCATCAAGGCATGATCACCTCCTTCGCCTATCAGCGCAGCGACAAGACGCTGGTGCCGATGGACGAAGTGCGCGATGAAGGCGACGAAGCGATCGAGATTGCCACCGGTAAACCTGTAACAAGAATCATCGCGAAGATGTCCAAGTCGCTGCACAACGTCATCAATCCCGACGGTGTGATCAACGACTACGGCGCAGACACGTTCCGGCTCTATGAGATGTACATGGGTCCGTTGGACGCGACCAAGCCATGGAACCCGCGCGATATCGTCGGCGTATTTCGGTTCCTGCAGCGCGTCTGGCGATTGGTCATCAACGAAGATACGGGCGAGTTGGCGCTGGCAAATTCTGCCAACGACGAAGTCGAACGCGCGTTGCACGGCACAATCGCGAAGGTGGAAAAAGACATCGAACGCCTGGCCATGAACACCGCGATCGCTTCGATGATCGAGCTTGTCAATACCGCAACCTCACGAGGCGGCTTGACGCGCGATCAGCTCGAACGGTTCGTGGTCGTGCTATCGCCGTTTGCGCCGCATATTGCTGAGGAACTGTGGTCCAAGCTCGGGCATGAGCCTTCGTTGGCCGACGCGCCCTGGCCGGACCATGATGAATCGATGCTGGTGAAGGATCAGATCGAGTTGCCGGTGCAGATCAAGGGCAAGGTGCGGGCCAAGCTGATGATCGCTGCGGACGCCGACGCGAAGCTGACGGAGCAGCTTGTTCTCGCCGATCCGAAGGTCCAGGCCGCGTTAGGCGGGATGACGGTCCGCAAGGTCATTGTCGTTCCGGGCAAGATTGTGAACATTGTCGCGGATTGAACGATCGAGCCCGATCTCGATCGACACCCAACCCGGGGACGTTCCAGCGCCGTTCGGGCGGCGTTCCGGGGGGTGATCAGCGATTTTCTTTGGGTTTGCGGGGAACGGCGATACACTTAGAACGATGTACGGCACCGCCCAATGGCAGGAGCTTTGCCGATTCACGGACCCGCAATTGGCCCGGTCCGTCGCCACGTCGATCGAGTCGATGGAGTTTGAGGTTCGCCTCGCCGCCGGTCCCGGTGATCCACCCCAGGAGCGCGCCGAGACGACCGGCCTCGCCCAGCCTCCATACGTCATCGAAGTGGATCACGGCGATTGGCAAACGCTGGCCGACATACTCGACGAGATCGTCGATGAGCAGCTTGAGTTCGATCGGCTCTTTGAAACGCGCCACAGGAGACTCAGCCGGCAGCGCATTTTCATCATCATCACGCTGACCGGCGTCGTGGAAGTGCTGGCAATCCTCGGCTTGATCGAACTGTAGGGGGGAATCCGATGGACGATGAAGCAACTTCACCGTTGCCGGTCAACGCACCGATATTGTGTCGCCGGTGTCGGTACGACCTTCGCGGCACTGCGTCTCCTGTTTGCCCGGAATGCGGCGCCCCGAAGCTTTGCACGAAGCTCGCGTTCTTTAACAATGACGAATTCGATGAAGCCGCGCGCGTTCTCGAAGAGGCAGGTATTCATATTTGGTACCGTCACTCGCACTCCGGCCGTTCTGGAGTAATCGAGATTTTCACCGGTCAGATGAACAGGCCGGAGATCTGGTTCGGCCAACAGGACCTCAAGAAGGTCTTCGCAACGCTGGATGATGCCGGCGTGGCGACGCCGTTACCCATCGTCGATCGGACGGAGGCGAATTGTCCATCTTGTAGCACACCGCTTGACACCAAGGGCGACGAAATCTGCCCGGAATGTGGTACCGCGTTTCAGTGGGTCGATTTTGACGAGTTGTGCGGAGATTAAAACGCCGATTGCAACCGATCTGAACAGATTGGTCGTGGTCGCCACGGCGAACGAACCAGACGAACCACGACCAGCTCTATCAACAGCACCGCTTGCGATTCGCGGCTTCGCCGAGGCAGACGCGTGGAAAGTGACCCGCAGGTGAACAGCCTCATACACTTGCGGTATGACGCAAGAGCGTGAGACACCGGCTGATGCGGCCGCCGCCGTGATCTGCGAGGTTGAACCCTGGGCGTTGCCCGAGCCCGAGCCGATGACGTTGATTGCGCTGTGGCCGGGGGACGAGCCGCCGACACAGCTTGAGATTCTGGCTGCGTTGTCCAGCGCCGCTGATCAGGACGCCCAGGTGCTGGAGGAACTCTCGCTGGACGAGCCGGACGTGCCGTGGGCGATCGTTGTCGGTATCCCCGGGCTACCGGTGGCGCTGAACATTTGGACGGAGCCGGCTCGTGAGCTTCCGCCAGATGAAACTGATGCGATCGGTGCTGCGGACTGCAAATGGGTCGTCGGCGTCGAGACGCTACTAGAACCCGGCGATCCACTCGATCGTTTCATAACGCTTATGCGCCTGGTGACGAGCGCCCTGGAAAGCTCGCCGGCCATCCTTGATGTGAACACAACACAGTGGCATACGCGCCACGATCTCGATGAGCACTTCACTGCTTCCTCGATCGACCCGCCGGTGGAAGTGCTTTGGGTGATCCAAATCGTCAACCGGGAGGGCGACGAGCAATGCACAGGATCGTCGTGGCTGCACACGCACGGTCTTTGGCGTTGCGGCAAGCCGGAGCTGGAGATGCTCGAAGTGCCTTCCGCGTACACCAACAGAGCGTGCGAGCTACTGAGCACCATTGCCGGACGATTGCTCGAAGAGCCGCCGCCCGCGCCTGGCGAACCGTTGATGATCGGCAACGAGATGGCGGTCATACTTCAGCCTTGGCAGGAAGTCGCGCCGTATCTTGCGGATGACATGCCGGGAAGTATGCGCGATCGCGCCGATGAGAACGACAACGCCCACACGGGAGTCCGGGCCGTCGTGTGCGACCCGAATCCCCGTGGCGCCTACCGCCCACTCTGGGTGTGGCCGCAGGCGGTGCTGGACCGCATGGAACGCGATGATGCGGTGCTCTACCCAGCCAAGCGCGTTTCACAGCGGCAGGCGTCAATCGCTCGGGCCACCTGGCCGGAGCTTGCGACAATGTTCACTTCGTTGTCGGAACCCCTTTTGCGCACCGACATCGACCCGGTAAGGCCAACCGATTCGCCATCGGTGCGATTCATCATCAAAGCTGGTTTCCTAGAATCCGACCAACCCGAGGAGAATCGCGAGCACCTCTGGTTCGTTGTCCGCCGGTTCGTTGGTGACTCCGCGGAGGCGCAACTGGTCAATCAACCAATTCACTTCAGCCAGCTAAGAAAAGGCGACATCACGCACGTCCAGCGCGAGACGGTCTCCGATTGGTCGGTGATCACGCCGCAGGGGAGTTTCGGCCCATCGTCCGTCGGTCAGATGCAGCGCGTCATCGATGAACTGCGCGAGGAGGTACTCAAGACATGACCAACCAGGACGACCTGGAACCGATCGCCGAGACCGAGACCGAGTTCGAGGCGCAAACGAAGGCGGTGGTGCTGCGATCGGAGGGGATCGAATGTGCCGTCGTCCACAACGCGCCATCGTGGACCGGCCAGATGTCGTTGAGTCCAACCGGTCGAGGCGCGTTCGTTCTCGTGAAGCGTCAGGACGCCGATCAAGCCCGCAAAATCCTCCAAGAACGAATCGACGACTCCGTCGATCTTGATTGGGACGAAGTGGACGTCGGCGAGCGCGAGGACACACTTCCCCTGCACCCAATCAACGGTATGCCGCTGCCGGCGAAGATCGCCGCCGCGCTGATCGCGTTGACGCTCCTGGCGGGGCTGATCGTGGCCGTTCTCGCGATGATTCGGTGAGACATGGAACGCGCGTGGGCGGGCAGCGAGCTCAGCCGCCCTGGGGCGTCTGTGACTCGACCTCGGGCGTCGATCTGTCACGGAACTCAATCAGTCTTGGTCGCGGTCCGAATCGATCGACGGCTTGGTCCGCGTCGACGGCGCGGGCGCGATCGAGAGTCGTGTTTCTCTGCACTTGCCCTGTAGCTGGGTCGATCAACAGCTCCGCTGAGCCCAGCACCAGCTCGAACTGCAGGGTTCGCATTTTCGGTTCTTCCGTGCCCTGGTCTTCTTGATCGACGCGCCGCTGCACTGTGATCGTGACTATATCACCCGGCTTTCGAGCCTGGATCATCGCTACGAACAACTCCCATCGCGCCGTGGGCTGACCGTTGAAGTGAGTGACGTGATCGCCAGGCTCGATCACTTCGATGGCGGGCAGCCCCTCGACCAATTGCTCGACGATGATCTCGTTGTGCCGGCGTCGTCGAGGATCAACGCTTATGCCAATCGCCCCGCGGGGCGCGTTGAGCAAATCATCACGCAGTACCAGGAGCAGGCGATGCCGTTGTTCGAGGCTGAGACGCTTCCCGGCGAGCATCTTACAAATCTGACGGCGATCCACCGTCCAATCCAGAAGCCGTTGCATGGCTTCTTCCCGAGTGCCGAACACCGCGTCCTCGAGCTGAGCGACGAGGTCAGCGAAGCTCGGGTCCACCGTGACGAACTCGAGCTCCTGATCCGTGGGCAGAGCGGTGGTGTCGGAGATGGAGATGGAGATGGAGATCGAGCTGGGCGTCGGCTCCAAGATCTCGGCTTGCGGCTGTTGCCCGATCGCCGCATCCGCCAGGCAAACAGTCGTCGCGACGACGACGATTCGGGCGGTTATTGGCCACCGCCAGGCGTGGCGGATTCTCTGAGCCAATCGTCTCATCCTTCAACCCCCGAGATAACGAACGAGCTTCTCGGCCCGCGGCACGATCCAGCGGGACTCTCGCTCAACCATACGCAGGAATGAGGAGGCGCGGATGCGTCCAAAGCTCCCGGTCGCCGCGATCGGCACCACGCTCTCCATGATCAACGCCTCCACGATGAGCCAGGGCAACGAGGCCAGCTCCTGATCGGTGAGACGATCGCCGGCCGTCTCATGATATCCGCGCACCAGCGCGCGAACCCGCTCGGCATCGAGGCCCACCGGCCAGTGGTCCGGATCGTCCGGCCAGGACATTCGCATCGAGAATTGCAACACCGCGTTGGCAATGTCAGCCATCCGCGGCTCAAGGCGGGCCGAGTCGAAGTCCAGCACCGCAGCGATCTTCGAGTCGTGAAACAGGAGGTTCCCGGGATGCCAATCGCCGTGGATGATGACTTTCGGCCACGATCGGTACCCAAACTTATCGACGCGTTTCGCGGCCTCGTTATACGTCTTGTGCAGGAACACACAGATCTTTTTCAGCATCTTCCGATCCGCCTGCGGCTCGACCGCAGCGACAGCGTCGGGAATTTGGGAGAGCTTGACCTCGAGTCCCACGGCGCCGTGGTAGGCTCCGACCGGCGGATCGAAGGGCGGCTTGAATGTCGCGAGCAACCGATGCAACGCGCCCAGCACCCGGCCTGCCTCGTGCGTCTGGGCCACCGACTCGTCATACCGCGTCCCCGGGGCATAGTGGAACAGCTCGTAGATTCGGCCGTTGAGTTGAAGCAGCGAGTTGTTCGTGCCTCGCGTCCCCACCAGAGCCGCGATGGGGTAGTTTCGCTCAGCTAGGAATAGCTGCAGGCTTTGGGCGAACGCCACGCGATACGGATCATCCCGACCAGGGGCCCGGCGCTTGAGAAGGTACCGACCGGATTGGCTCTTGATGCGGACCTTGGGCGCTCGCCGCGATCCTCGGCGGTACTCTCGGATTTGCTCGATCTGGCCGAGGTCGTAGTGACTGAGCACGATCGCCAGCTCGTGCGAATCGAATTGATCGCGCTGACTCTCCGGTTCGAGAAACGGCCCGAGGTGCGCTTGCGGTTCTTGAGGCTCCGGCAAGGCCATACCACTGTTATGCACCGTGATGACCTGCCGGGCAAGGATCAACCCGGCAAATCTCGGTCACTCCACGTTTTGCACTTGTTCCTTTATCCGATCGATAGCGCCCTTGACCTCTACGATGAGGCGGCTGATCTGAGCGTCGAGACACTTGGCCGCGATCGTGTTCGCCTCCCGCAGCATCTCCTGCCCGAGAAAGTCGAGGGTGCGCCCCGCCGGCTCGCCATCGTCGGCGTCGATGATCTCGGCGAAATGCTCCAAGTGCGCCTGCAACCGCGTGACCTCTTCGGCGATGTCGGCCCGTTCCGCGTACACCGCCACCTCCCGGAGAAGGTCATCGTCGCTGACGGCCGTCGCGTTCTCCGCCAGCAACACGGTGATCCGGTCGCGAAGCCGCTCCTGATACAGTTCCACGACCTTCGGCGCCCGCTCAGCGATCAGGGCCAGACGCTCGACCACCTGACGGCGATAGGTGTGCAGCAGCTCATGCAGCCCTCGCCCCTCACGACTGCGCATGGCCAGGACCTTGTCACACGCTTCCTGAGTCAGGCTCGCCAGGACCGGCTTCGCCCTCTCCAGCATCTGCTCCCCGGTTCCCGACATAACCACTCCGGGCAGCGCAATCAGAGCCCCGACGTCGATCCTCGCTGTATCATGATCCACGCCCGGCACGTCCAGCAACTGATCAAAGTAGCGCTGCAGCGCATTGGTGTTGATCTGCGCCGCGGCGTCCGCTGAGGAATCGGAGAACCGCACGGTCACGGTGATGCTTCCGCGATTGAGCCGGCTCGCCACCGCTGATTCGAGTTCCGGTTCCAGGCCTTGCAGCTCTTCGGGCACCCGCGTCACGGCCTTGAAATACTTGCTGTTCAGCGAGCGCACCTCGATGACATAACGGGCCCCGTCCACCTCCTTTGCGGCGGTCCCAAAGCCCGTCATCGAACGAATCATCGGCTTACCGCTCTCCGGGGTTGTCGTCGGTGTCGTCGTTGGATTGATCCGAATCCGGAGGATCAACGGTCGGTACAGCATCGTCCGGCGGCGGAATTGTCGCGCCCGTATCAAACCCGCCGGTATCGCCCAAACCCGGATCGACACCCGGCCCTGACTGCAACCCCGCTGTCGCCGCCGCCGGCACCGGTCCACCTTTGGGGGGGTTATCAAGGATATTCAGCGCAATCGCCAACGACAGGTACAGGACGAACGCGACGACGGTGGCGACAGTCAGGGCGTCGCCGACCCGTCCGCCGAACACCGTATCCGTGCTGCTGCCGCCCGCGCCGCCGAACGCCCCCGCCAACCCACCGCCCTGGGGGCGTTGGACGAGGATGATCAGCACCATCGCCAACGCGACCAACATGAAAAGGATGGTGACGATCAGGAACCAGATACTCATGCTGTAGGCGCCTCTCGCTTTTTCTCGGTGGCTTGAACCGCAGCCTCAACGATAGCCTTGAACTGCGCCGAGTCGAGCGACGCACCCCCAACCAGCCCCCCGTCGATCTGGGGCTCGCCGAACAGGTCCCGGGCATTCGACGCGTTGACCGACCCGCCATATTGGATTCGCAGCTCGTCGGCCGTGTCTTGATCATACAAGTCCGCCACCGATCGCCGAATGATCTGATGCACCGCCGACGCGTCCTGCGGGCTGGCCACTTGCCCGGTTCCGATGGCCCAGACCGGCTCGTAGGCGATGGTCACCCGCCCCATCTGTTCGGGCGCGACGTCCCGCAACCCCGCCATGAGCTGAGACACATTGACCCGGTTGGTGTCGCCGGCCTCGCGCTGCTCCAGGGTCTCGCCGATACACAGCACCACGTCCAGCCCCGCCGCCAGCGCCGCCAGGAGCTTGGCGTTCACCCGCTCGTCGTCCTCGCCGATGACGTGCCGCCGTTCGGAGTGGCCCACAAGCACGACCTTCACATTCAGGTCCAGCAGCATGTCCGTACTGACCTCGCCGGTGTACGCGCCGTTGGGTTGGTGATAAACATCTTGGGCCCCGAGCAAAAGCCCGTGATGACCCAGCGTCCGACCCACCACTTGCAGATAAGGGAACGGCGGGTACAGCGCGATGTCACAACGATCGGCAAAGCCACCGCACGCGGCCACGACGTCGTCCGCCAACTCCACCGCCGACGCCAGATCGGTGTTCATCTTCCAGTTGCCGCCGACGAACGGCCTGCGCGAGATTCCCATACGCCACAGTGTACCGAAGAACAGCGGGTCAAGCCCGCCGGCTAAACCAGCTTCCTGCCGTTTCGCCGCAGGGCTTGACCCTGCTTTCTTCTCTTCACCCACTACAATTCACCCTCATGGTCCGCACCTACCACGTCATCTTCTCAACCTACGGCTTCTGGCTCCCCAACGACCCGCGCGGCTCCGGTTCCGACTGTGTAGCAGCGACCCATCTGCAACGTTTCGGCCCGGCAGTCAATGTGCAAACAAAGCAATCCGTCGCGCACCGCCCTCACGATTGCGCCGTTCGAAAGGCTGCCAAGGAACAACTCAAATACCCGCCGGTTATCTTTGATAGAGTTCAAGCACGTGCGGTAGCCAGAGGGTTCGCACAAGTACTTCAGGAATACGACTACCCCGTGTACGCCTGCACAATTCTCCCGCAACACGTGCATTTGGTGATCGGCCGGCACGCTCGCGCAATCGAACGCATCGTCGCACATCTCAAACGCGGCGCAACACTCAAGCTATTCGAGGAGGATCGTCATCCGTTGATGCACTATCGAGGTCCGCGTGGTGCGGTTCCATCTCCCTGGAGCAAGCGCACGGGATGGACCGTGTACTTGAACGACGAACAAACCGTTCGACATCGCATTCAGTACGTCGAACAGAACCCTGTGAAGGAGGGCAAGCCGCAACAACACTGGAGCTTCGTCAAACCGTTCGCACCATAGTTCTCCCCGTTTAGCCGCACGGCTTGACCGTGCTTTCTTCCCGCGCCGAAGAAACAGCGGGTCAAGCCCGCCGGCTAAACCAGCTACACTGTCGCTTCAAGCCATGACCACCCAAACTCAAGCCATCCGAACCGCCGCCCAGATTCGACGCGAATTCATCGACTACTTCGCCAAGAAGCACGGCCATGCGTTCGTCCCCTCGTCGCCCGTCGTCCCGCATGACGACCCCACGCTGCTTTTCACCAACGCCGGGATGAACCAGTTCAAGGAAATCTTCCTTGGCCACGGCCGGCGCGACTACACCCGGGCCGTCAACACCCAAAAGTGCATCCGAGCCGGCGGCAAGCACAACGATCTCGAAGACGTCGGCAAAGACCACTACCACCACACCTTCTTTGAAATGCTCGGCAACTGGTCGTTCGGCGACTACTTCAAGGCCGAGGCCATCGAATGGGCGTGGGATCTGCTCACGGAAGTGTGGGGGCTCGACAAGGACCGCCTGCACGTCACCGTCTTTGAGGGCAACGAAGCCGAAGGCACCGAACCTGATATCGAAGCGGAAGAAATCTGGAAGCGGTTCGTGCCTGCCGATCACATCAGCCGGTGGGGAAAGAAAGACAACTTCTGGGAGATGGGCGAGACCGGCCCGTGCGGGCCGTGTAGTGAAATTCATTACAACTTCGGTGATGTTGCCTCGGGGGCAAAGCTCGTCAATGCCGGCGATCCACAAGTCGTCGAACTGTGGAACCTCGTCTTTATTCAGTTCAATCGAGCCCCCGGAACTAAGGACAAGCCTGGAGCGCTCTCCCCGCTGCCGGCCAAACACGTCGACACCGGCATGGGGCTGGAGCGCCTCGTGCGCATTTTGCAAAATGTAGATAGCAATTACGCCACCGATCTGTGGACGCCGATGTTTGAGGCGATCCAAAAACACACCGGCGCGCATCCGTATCAAGGCTCGCTGGACGATCCGGTTGATGTCGCCTATCGCGTGATTGCCGATCACATTCGGTGTCTGACGTTCGCGATCACGGATGGCGCCTGGCCGAGCAACGAAGGGCGCGGCTACGTCTTGCGGCGCATTCTTCGCCGTGCTGTCCGCCATTCGCACCAAACATTGCAAACCAAAGGCGCCTGGCTGTACGAGTTGGTTCCCGCAGTAATCGATTCACTGGGCGAAGCGTTCCCCGAACTCAACGACAAGCCGGACAAGGTCGCGGCAGTTATTCGTGATGAAGAGGAGGGATTCCTGCGAACCTTGGATCGGGGGATAGTACTGTTCAACGAAGCCGCCGATGTTGCCATGATCGATGCTCATCCCGACGGATGGACCGGAACGGACCCGTCGCACACGCCCGTCATTTCAGCTGACGCCGCATTTCGGTTGCACGACACCTACGGCTTCCCGATCGACTTGACGCGCATCATGGCTGAGGAACGGGGCATGACCGTTGACGAAGCCGGCTTCGAGAAACTCATGGCCGAAGCGCGTGAGAAGAGTCGCAGAACCTCCGATACCGACGCGAAGTTCACGCTTGGGCCTGATGCGATTTCGAAGTTGCAACATCTCAACGTCAATCCGACTGTTGATGAATATAAATATGACGCGAAGCCGCTAAGCGGCCAAGTGGTCGCCATTTGGAACGGCACGGACCTCGATAACGTCGCACACGTCGGCACGAAGATCGCGGTCATTCTCAATCGCACGAATCACTACGCCGAAGCCGGCGGCCAAGTCGGCGATCAGGGGTCGATCGAGACGGACGTATTCGATCTCGGCACCGCTCCAGGCCGTGGCTATTCCGGAAGCGAACCGACCGGCGACTGCCGATTCAAGGTACAAGACACGCAATCCATCGGCGGGTACGTGCTCCACATCGGCCACGTCACCGAAGGAAAACTCTGCGTCAAGGACAAAATCACCGTCACCGTCGATCGTAATCGGCGCGCATCCATTTTGGCTAATCACACTTCGACCCACCTATTGAACTTCGCGCTGCGCGCGGTGATCGGCCCGGAAGAAGATCAAAAAGGCTCGCTCGTCGCGCCGGACCGGTTGCGCTTTGATTTCAGCTCGTCTCACGCGATGACCAGCGAGCAGATCGAGCAGACTGAGCGCCTCGTCAATGCGGACATTCAGCAGGAGCTGGAGGTCTACGACGAGGTGGTGCCGTTATCGCAAGCCAAAGCGATAATCAGCCTGCGGGCGGTGTTCGGCGAGAAATACCCCGACCCCGTGCGCGTGGTCAGCATCGGCGTGCCGCTGAAGGAAGTGCTGGCCGACCCGTCCAACGAGCAATGGAAGGAGTTTTCCATCGAGCTTTGCGGTGGAACGCACCTCAGCGAGACCGGCGAAGCCAAGCGCTTCATCATCACGCACGAACAAGCACTGGCGGCAGGGGTGCGCCGCATCATCGCGCTGACCGGCCCCGCCGCCATGGCCGCCGACGCAGCTGGCAATGAACTCGAATCCAGAGCGCAGCGCGCGGGCGACTTGGACGACCGCGAACTTCCGGCCGAATTTGACCAGATCACGAAGCTCCTAGAACAGCTTACGATCGGGGCGGTGGCGCACAATCGAATCGAAGCGCTGCTTGAGCCGTTGAAAGGGCGCATGAAGGAACTACGCCGCCAGGCGCGCGCGGAATCTCGATCGAATATCGTCGATCAAGCGCGTGATATCGCGGCCAGCGTGACCGGCTCTGTCATCGTCGAGCTGTTGCTTGGCGCCGACAAGGAAACGCTGCGCTCAGCCTTGGATACGGTTCGCGCCAAACATACGAGCGCAGCGGTGATGCTTTTTACCGCGGACGAGATCGAATCGAAGGTGTCGATTGTGGCGCGCGTGCCCGAGGATATGATCAAGAAGGGACTCAAAGCGGGCGACTGGGTGCGCGAAGCGGCGAAGGCCTGCGGCGGCAGCGGCGGCGGTCGCGCCAACATGGCCCAAGCCGGCGGAAAGAATCCCGACAACGTCCCCGATGCCATCAGCATCGCAAAAAGTTATGCTCAGAAGATCCTTCAATGACAAACACAAACCCAGATCAAAAAAACCGCGTGCCGATCGACCCTGACAAAAAGGACGCAGACGCCGCATCGCTCCCGCTCTCCGGTCTGCCCGAAGCTGATGACAACCTGCCCGCCGTCGTCCAGGATGTCGATACGAATCAGATCAAGCAGTTCATAACGCAGATTCGATCAGCTGAGCATCAGGTGGGCCAGCACATCATCACCGCGCTGCAGGACCCCGATACCGTGGCCGTGCTTACCACCGTGGTGATCGGACCTAAGGGCGGACAGCACATCGTCTCAGCCGGGCTCGATCCCGAAACGCTTGAAGAGGTTCAGAAGATGTTGGTCAAGGCCGAAGAGGATCGCCACGAGGACATCCCCTGCGTCGGCTTCCATTGCTTCCTGAAGCGCAAACCGAAGAAGGAGGCGGACGGTGATTCACAGGCGTGAGTTCCTCAAACGAACCGCCGTCGCAGCCGCCGCCCCGATCGCGCTGAGCAGCCGATCGTTCGCGCATCGTTTTCAAGACAAGGACAAGCCGTTGTTCAAGATTTCGTTAGCGCAGTGGTCGCTTCACCGCATGCTCCAGGGGGGCAAACTCGATGCGCT
The DNA here is from genome assembly GCA_022563315.1 of Planctomycetota bacterium. Classification (GTDB taxonomy): domain Bacteria; phylum Planctomycetota; class Phycisphaerae; order Phycisphaerales; family SM1A02; genus JADFNO01. The sequence continues at coordinate 20,517 of JADFNO010000004.1, forward strand.
CGACTTTGCTGCGTTCGCCAAGAACGAATTCGGCATCGAGGCGATCGAGTACGTCAACTCGTTCTTCAAGCAATACGCCCAAGACAAAGCCTATTTGGATCAACTGAACAGGCGAGCGCAGACGAACGGCGTCAAAAGCTTGCTCATCATGGTCGATGGCGAAGGCGCACTTGGTGATCCCGATGACCTCAAGCGCGAGCAGGCGATATTCAATCATCACAAATGGGTCAATGCCGCCAGATTCCTTGGATGCCATTCGATTCGTGTCAACGCTCAAAGTAGTGGGAGCGACGACGAGCAGCGCGATCTCGCGGCGGACGGTCTTCGCCGCCTGACGGAGTTCGCTGCTCAAGAAGACCTCAACGTCATCGTCGAGAACCACGGCGGGCTCTCGTCCAACGGCGGGTGGTTATCAAGTGTGATCAAACAAGTCGATCATCCGCGATGTGGCACACTGCCTGACTTCGGCAACTTCTGCCTGGATTGGAATCGGCGCGACGAGCCGGACGCCTGGTACGACCGCTATCAAGGCGTGACTGAACTCATGCCCTTCGCCAAAGCGGTCAGCGCCAAATCGCACGATTTCGACGAATCAGGCAACGAAACGAAAACTGATTTTCGCCGAATGATGAAGATCGTGCTCGATGCGAATTACCACGGCTACGTCGGCATCGAATACGAAGGCAGCCGCCTCAGCGAAGTTGAAGGTGTCAAGGCGACGAAGAAACTGCTCGAAACCGTGCGTGAAGAACTCGCCGTGCCAGCGAATTCAAGCGAATAATCCCACCGCGAGGCGTTACAAGCCGGCCGGTCCTTCCTCCCTCATCCCTCATAACACATGGCTCATCCCTCTCTGTACAATCCCCGCCATGAAAGCAGTCGTCATCTCGCAGCAGGGGACGCCCGTCGCGCCGAACGTGCAGGTCGTCGATGATTGGCCGGACCCAACCGCCGCCCCCGGGAATGTACTCGTCAAGACCGAAGCGTCGGCGTTGAATCATCTTGATCTATGGATCGGCCGAGGCCTGCCCGGGCTCGACTTCGACTATCCGCGCATTACCGGTTCGGACGGATGCGGGACCATCGAAGCGGTCGGGGCAGGCGTTGACGAAAGTTGGATGGGAAAGCGCGTGGTCGTCAACGCCGCCGTCCCTCAACCGCAACCCGAGCTTCCCGAGATCGGCTCCGGTCCCGGCGATATTCGAATGATCGGCGAGCACGATCCCGGCACCATGGCGGAAAAATTCGTCGCCCCCGTGACCAACGTCGCGTGTGTCGGCGATGTTGAACCAACCGATGCCGCTGCGTATGCGCTGACTCATCTGACGGCCTGGCGCATGTTGATCAGCCGCGCGCAACTTCGCGCCGGGCAAACGGTGCTGATCACAGGGATCGGCGGCGGGGTTGCCCTGGCTTGTCTGAACATCGCCCAACATTTCGGTTGCAAGACGGTCGTCACCAGCCGACATCAATCCAAGCTCGACAAAGCAGCCGACCTCGGCGCCACCCACGGCATCCTCGACACCGGCGAAGATTGGTCGCGCCAGGTACGCCAAGTCACGTCCAAACAAGGCGCTGATGTCTGTGCCGATTCGATCGGTAAGGCTGTGCATTTGTCGTGCATCAAGTCATTGGCGCGCGGCGGGGTGTTCGTCACCTGCGGCTGCACCACCGGCCCCGATGCGACAACCGACTTGGCCCGCATGTTCTGGAACCAATGCTCGATCATGGGTTCAACGATGGGCGATATGGACGAGTTTCGCCAGGCGATTTCGTTACTGAATAGCGGCGCGATCAAGCCGGTCGTTGATTCGGTGCACGATGCGAATGACGCCGCCAAAGCATACGAACGGCTCGAATCCGGCGACCAATTCGGCAAAGTCGTGATTCGATGGGGATGATTCTCCTGCGAGCCGGCTCGTCCTCGAGCCCGGTTGACGCGGGAACTACAACAGGCGATCACTGAACCAGAACCGCAACGATACCCTCTCACGCGCGTCAGCCGCGGGCGGGGATCCCGATGGAGTCGGGACGGCTCGCTGGTCTTCGCCCAAACACCGCGCAAACAAACACCCGCCTGTGTTTGACAAGCGGGTGTGGTGTACTCGAATCGATGCGTTGCCGTCGGCTTACGCGGCTTGCTGGAACTCGTCGATGGATTGCGTATCCTCGATCGCGGCCGGTTGACCGGAGAACGCTGCCTTCCATTCAGGCTGGAGGAACAACCAAACCAACAGTCCGCCGTACACAGCGAAGCCGAGGTTGAAAAGGTTGAATCCGCTAAAGAGCGTGATGATGTTCAGCACCGCCCACGCGCCGCCGCAAACCATCGCGAGCTTGCGTCCCCAAGGCTTGAGCCCCAGCACGCCGATGCCTGAGAACAGCATCGCAGCGCTCGCGCCGAACGCGACGATTCCGACGATGGCCATGATCCCGCCTAGGCCGGCTGCGCCAGTGGCTGCGCCTTCGAACTCAGCGCCGAACTCCGCCTCCATCCCCGCGCCCATCGCAGCCATCATGCCGCCGCCGAGCACGATCAAGATTGCGAATAACGCGCCGATCGCTCCAAATACGATATTGATGACGCCGACCGCGGTCATCCCTCCGGTTCGCTTATTGCCCATGAGTAATCCCCTTCCCGTCCCTGGTCAAATTGAAGCGAACTGGAATCCACCGGCACGAAAAGGCCAGGATAAGCCTGCATCTGGACGACAAGGCGCTTCGTGTCCCATAAGGATCGGAGCAACCGTTCCAGCCTAACGCTCCACGACCGAATACCCGCCGCTACCGCCGGGACAGAACACTACAATGGCCGCGGGCGGTGCAGACTTCAGATCAAGCCACGCTCAGCCGTCCCCAAAGGCAGGTCGCCCGATGCCCTATTCCTTCAACGGAAACCAAACGCACAGCCTCGGCGTGGAGATCGAACTGCAGATCGTCGACGCTGAGTCGCTGGCACTGTCCAATGCCGTCCAGCAGATTCTCGATCGCGTTCCTAAGAAGTGGTCCGACAAGATCAAGCCGGAGCTCATGCAGAGCTACTGCGAATTCAACACCGACGTGTGCTCGGCGGTGAAGGACGTCGAGCCGGACCTGGTCGAGAAGCTGCAATGGGGCCGGTCGGTCGCTCAGGAACTTGGGTTGAAGTTCGTGTGGGGCGGTACGCACCCCTTCAGCCCCTGGTACGAACAGGAATACACCCCGGGCGATCGGTACGAATGGCTGACGCATGTCATGCAGGACATCAGCCGACGTCTTGTTGCGTTCGGCCTGCACATCCACGTCGGCGTAGACTCGGGCGATAAGGCGATCCAATTGTGCGATCGTCTGCTGCGCCACCTTCCTACGCTGCTGGCGCTCAGCGCCAACTCACCAATGTGGAACGGGCGCGAAACCGGTCTCGCCTCGTATCGATCAAAGCTCATGGAGGCGTTGCCCACCGCCGGCCTCCCCCAACACATGCGCAACTGGTCAGAGTACGTTTGGCTCGTCGATCACATGATCGCATCAGGATTTCTGCGCTCGATCCGCGAGATCTGGTGGGACGCCCGGCCGCACCATGAATTCGGAACGGTCGAAGTGCGCATCATGGACATGCCGCTAAACATGCGCCATCTGCTGTCACTAGTCGCGCTGACCCAGTCGTTGGTCGCAGCAATCTCCGAACAAATCGATCGCGGGGCCTATCTGTACGACTGCCATCCAATGATCGCCAAGCAGAACAAATGGCACGCGGTCCGCTTCGGAATGGACGCTACCTTCGTTGACCCCGATACGATGCAAGGCGTCCCGGCGCGCCAGATCGTCGAACGGCTCATGACGCTATGTCAACCCTTCGCCGAAAAACTTGGTTGCGCTCAGGAGCTCCAAGGCTTGACCGACATCCTCGAGCATGGCAACGGAGCGCAGCGACAACGCGAGGTCTACCAGCGAACCGGCGACATGCGCGAGGTCGTAAAATACCTGATCGAGCAGAGTGAGCTAGCCATGGTGTAGATGAATCCGGCCGAGGAAGATGACTTGTAGTCGCTCAACGGCCTATCGTTCATTGGCCCACTTCGTGTGATTGAGCGTGATTTCAGAAAGCCCGCTATGTCCCAAGCCGACGAATCTGATCTCGATAGCAGCGGACCCGGCACATCCACCGCGGTCAAGACGAGACCGAAACCGCCCAAGCCCAAGCGTCTGCGCCCCTGGCAAGTGTTGCTGCACAACGATGAAGTCAACGACATGCTGTACGTCGTCGAAACGATCATGGAGCTGACGACGCTGAACCGCGACGACGCCGTGCAGCGGATGGTCGAAGCCCACAAAATGGACATCGCATTGCTGCTGACCACGCACCGCGAGCATGCCGAGTTGCTCTGTGAGCAGTTCCAGAGCAAGCGACTCAAGGTGACCGCCGAGCCGGCGCCGTGACGGCCACTTACATTGTTCTTCGGTTCTTTTTCGACGAGAAGCCTATTGCATCACAGCATGAGCGGCGTCATAATTGACGTTACGAGAATACCGTTCGTCGTACTGTCTGAAACAAGCGAGAGATTGATCGGAGCAAAACGATATGCCGGATCAGCGTTATCGCACGCACAATTGGGTCGCCTTGGGTCTTCTCATCACTTTCGGATCACTCTCTTCGACATCGTGGGGCCAGTGCCAGGTCAATGAGCTATCCAAATTCATCGCTTCCGAGGTCGCGACCTTCGATGCGTTCGGCGGATCGATATCGATGAGCGGCTTTGTCGCCGTGATCGGGACTGAAGGTGATGACGCGCCAGGCATGAATTCAACCGGCGCCGCATATATCTACCGCTACGACCCCATGACCGCGCAGTGGAACCAAGAGGCGAAGTTGGTCGCCTCGGACGCAGCGTCTTGGGACGAATTCGGCACCGCCGTCGCCGTCGATGGTGACTTCGCCGTCGTCGGCGCCAATCAGATCGGCAACATCGGACCCGGCGCAGCCTACGTTTTTCGCTACGACCCTGATACCGGCCAGTGGAACGAACAAGTCAAGCTCACCGCGTCCGACGCTGAATCAAAGGATGAGTTCGGCCATGCCGTTGCCATCGACGGCGATCGGATCGTCGTCGGCGCATTTCGAGGCGATGACTTTTGCCCGGGGAATCCAAATTGCGATTCGGGTGCGGCCTACGTCTTCCGCTATGATCCCGATACATCGGGATGGAGCGAAGAGGCCAAACTCACCGCTTCTGACGCGGCGTTCCTCGACGCCTTTGGGAACTCCGTGTCGATCAGCGGCGACGTCATCATCATCGGTGCGGAGTACGCCAATGATGCCTGCCCCGAAGATCTCTTTTGTAATTCGGGTGCGGCGTACATCTACCGTTTCGATCCCAAAACAGAACAATGGAACGAGCAAACCAAGCTCACCGCTGACGACGCCGCGACTAAGGATATCTTTGGCTATGTCGTTTCGATAAACGAGCAAGGGATCGCCGTCATTTGCGCGGCACAGTTCAACAACGCCGGCGTCGGGAAAGCCTACGTTTTTCAATATGATGCGAAAGGCGAATCGTGGCACCAACAGGCGAAACTCACCGCTTCTGACGCACTGACCGGCGACCAGCTCGGCGTTTCCGTGACCATGGCGGGCGATGTTATTGCCCTAGGAATGCGCTCGCCGACGCTGTTTGGGGGTACCGGTTTCGGCGCCGCCTATCTGTATCAAGAACCCCTCGGCGGCTGGACCAACTCGACCGAAACCGCCAAGCTCACTCCCTCCGATGCGCAAGTGAATGATTCATTCGGCATCGCAGTCTCTATCGACGACGGCATCGCGCTCATAGGAGCTTTCGAGGATAATGATGCTGGTGCGCTTTCGGGCTCGGTCTATTTCTTCGGCGGTCTTTCCGATTGCAATACCAACGGCGAGCTCGACCTCTGCGACATCGCCGACGGGTTCAGTAGCGACGAGAACAACAACGGCATCCCCGACGAATGTGAACCCCCACCTTGCCCATGGGATCTCGACGGCAGCAACGACGTTGGTGTTAAGGATCTGCTCATCTTGCTGGGCGTCTGGGGGCCGTGCCCGCCGAAGGGAGATTGCTCCGCCGACTTCGACGGCAGCGGCGACGTTGGCGTTAAGGATTTGCTCATCTTGCTGGGCGTCTGGGGTTCCTGTCCCTGAAGAAGGCATGATGGCATCAAGATAGCCGTCCCGATTTCATCGGGAGTACCCCGCGGACGCCTCCAAACTCAGTCAACGATCCGTTGGGCAACGATCCCGTTTAGCCGCGAGCCGAAGGCGAGCGCGTCGCCGAAATGGCATCAAAGCATCGAGGAAATATTCAATACGGCGAAACTGCGGCGCTGATTTGTCATTGGGCAACGTTGTCTTCGGCCGGGCGATCGCTCTCGGCGCCGAATGTGAACTCGGCCCCGACCTTGCACACTGGGCCGAACAGCCGGCGGCAATGAACGATCCGAAGCGGCAGATGACGCAGCCGACCGCTGGCCGGCTCGAAATTCACGAAGATCTTGTCGTTCACGTTGAACCGATAGACCGTGAGCAGACCGACGCCCACTTCCGAAAGATCCTGGGCCCACGCCTGGCACACATGCAATATTCTCCCCGTCTCGGACCGAGCGCAGAGCGCGACTGGAACGTTGAGCTGATATCGCGGCGCGCATCGCTGGTTCAGGAGACGGGCATCGCGCACGCGCAGCTCCTGGATCAGACCCTTGAGCCAGATAGAGTGATCGTGCTCGACTTCCGGCGAAGCTTGCGTCATAAAAGCGTACCCCGCGCCGTTCCGGTTCGCGGTTAAAGCGCACCGGCGGCTCCCAGTTCAGGATACGATTCGTAGCTGCGTGGCCCTGAGTCGAGCCGCGGGATTCGGTACAATTCAAGTGCGTAGTGAGAGGTGGGTCGAGCTGAGGGACGAGGCGCTGCGCGTGAAGATGTGCCGGTTGTAGGGGTCAGGCGCCGAGGAGTTTGGAGGGCCAAGCCCCTCACCCCAACCCTCGCCCACCCCCGGATAAGGGAGAGGGAGTAAAAAGACCCTCACCCCAACCCTCTCCCGGAGGGAGAGGGAGTAAGAAATAGAGGAAGAGGGAGTTAGAAGACCGGTGCCCGGTTGTTAGCTGAAGCGGTGCTTCAGTTGTTCGAGCAACTGCGCAAAGACCTCGTCAGGTTGGGCTGAGGCGTCGATGACGACGTGCCGCTGTGGGTCGGCCTCGGCCTGGGAAAGGAATCCCTGCCGAACGGCCTGCTGGTACTGCGGACCGCGAAGCTCAACTCTGTCGGAAAAAAGTGTCGCCTGCAGGAACGAGGAAGTTGCGGCGCGCTTGGAATCACCCGTTAGTCGCTTGGCTGCGGTCGCACCATCGACATCGAAGATGACCGTCAGGTCGGGCCAGGTCGAACCGACGGCGACGCGCCCCACGTCGAGGATCTCCTGCTGATCCAGGCCGCCGCCCGTTCCTTGATATGCAAGTGTCGAACTGATGAACCGATCAGCGATCACCAGATCGCCCCGAGCCAGGGCGGGACGAATGTAGTGCTCGACGAGTTCGGCCCGACTGGCCATGTACAACATCATCTCGCAGCGCAGGGACATGTCGGTATTGGCGGGATCGAGCAGCACGGCCCTGATCTGCTCGCCGATCTTCGTTCCGCCGGGCTCTCGGACTTCGCACACGCCGATCCCAGCCTCACGACAATGGTCGGCGAACCGGGCGAACTGGGTCGTCTTGCCCGACCCGTCGGGGCCGTCGAAAACCAAGAACCGACCGGCGAGGCGTGTGATCCAATCGCTCATCGAGGCGACTATGCGCTGTGAGGCGAGGATTGACAAGGCCGCACTGTTCCGCGGGCCGGGGATACTCGCGAGCTGGGCCTGCGATCCGCCGGTCACTTGTGAGACGGAGCCTTCAATCACGGCCCTCGCCGGCTATGATTGTGCTACATGCGGATCGACCTACGCGATGAGTCCAGGGAGAGGATCGGCCGCATCGAGGTTGATCCGTCCCTGCGTCCAACCCGCGTGAGCATCGTGGAAACCGGCCGGGAGGTGTTCCTGGACTGGGACACAGCGGTGGACGACGCCGGCCACTTGCGGCGCTGTGTGGCGTGCGGGTGTCAGGACCTGTACCGAACCAAGGCCTTCCCGCAGGTGACGGGGCTGGTGGTTGTGCTCGCATTTGCCGGAGCCATCGTCGGCGCACTGGGATTCGCCACGCCGCCGGTCTTGTCCGTGATGATCGGCGTGTTGGCAGCGGACGTCGGGATTCTTCTTTTCGCCCGGAAACGGCTGGTCTGCCATCGGTGCCGTTCGAGTTTTCATGGTCTTCCGATCGCGAAGTACCACCCGGGCTGGGACCGCACGGTGGCAGAACGTCACTCAGCTCACCCGGGATCACCATCAGCGCCGCCCGCCCCGGAGGCCCCCCGCGCCCCCCGCGAGCCACCGGTTCGCCCGGCGGTGCATGGGCAGCGTTTGGCGTGACCGGCCAACCTACGCTGTTGCTGCTTGGAGGCGGAGGTCATGCGGCCGTTGTGGCCGAAGCGGCATCTGCGGCAGGCTGGTCCGTGGCCGGCTTCCTCGACGACGACAACACCGTCAACGAGCTTCAACCCGTCGGTCTCGTGCGGCTGGGAACGATTGCGGACTTGACGGACGCGCTTGGTGCGCTGGGCCGCAGTGCCGTCGCTCATGCCGCGGTCGGTGATCCTGACTTGCGGCGTCGCTGGCTGGACCGTGCTGGTGATGCAGCGGCTGGGGCCATTGTCCATCCCTCGGCGATCGTTTCACCCTCGGCAACCCTGGGCGAAGGCAGCTTCATCGGCCCGCGCGCGATTGTGAACGCCCGAGCCGTGGTTGAGCGTGGCGCGATTGTCAACAGCGGGGCCATTGTCGAACACGACTGCCACTTGGCGGCGTTTTGTCACGTCGGCCCGGGTGCGGCGCTCGGCGGAGCCGTGATGGTCGGCCCCGGGGCGCTGATCGGCATCCACGCGGCGGTCCTCCCAGGTTTACGCGTGGGGGCTGGAGCCATACTCGGGGCTGGGGCCGTGGCCGTTCGGGACCTCCCGCCTGGGGCCACTGCGGTAGGCGTGCCGGCCCGGACGGTCGCCCTGGCGGCTGCTTCGGCCAAAGCCCCGATCTAAAAGCGTCGAAAACACCGATATGCGACGCCTTGACTGGATCAGCCTGTTTATCACAGCCCTGCTGCTGACCGGCTGCGACAACCGGGTCAACGTCGCCATCGCGCCGACGCCAGTCGAGATCGTCGCGGAAAAGACCGGGCTCGGCCGATCGGTCCGACACGGCAATCTGGCGACGATCAGCTACCACGTGACGCTTCCAAACGGCAAGGAGTTGCTGCACGACCCGGAGTTCAAGTTCCTCGTCGATACGAAGCAGCCCACCGTTATTCAAGCCATTAATGACACGGTCATCGGCATGCGCGTCGGCGGGACAAGGACGATCGACTGCCCACCTCGTCTGCACTGGGGCCGACTCGGATCGGGCGACGGGAAGATTCCGGCCAACACCAACCTGATTATCCGCATCAAGCTTCTGGCGGTCGAGTAGCGCACCAGGCAAGTCGTGACTTTGGCTCGCGGATTGAAACGCCGACTCACGTGATGATGGCCGCCAGCCCCCAGAACACCACGGCGAGCAACAGCGCGGTAAGTCCTGCCGTGGCGGCATCGCGCGGCGTGAGGCGGAAGAAGAACATCGACAACCCTACGAAAATGCCCCCGTGCAATATCCACTCGGCGCTAAGCTCGATGAATCCACCACCCAGATCGACAAACTTCGCGAGCCACAGCGTTGCAAAGACACCTACGATGCGCAGCGATCCCAGTCGCCAGTCACCGAAGGTCGTTTCGTTCAGCCGTGAAACAACGAACACACCCGCCAAACCACACAGTGACCCAAGAACAAGCGTGGCGAGATAAATACCCCATTGCCCAAAGCGCTGGGCGGCGGCGGGGTCGATGGGAAAACCATCGTCCGATTTGAGGTTGAACAGACCGTCGGCGCCGGCCAAGTAACCGATCGAAATCACCAGCACGCTGATCCCCGCCAAAATGCCTGGCACCCGGAAATCGCCTCGCCCGGGTAGGCACAGCGGCTCCGGCGGCTCATCCTCATCCTCATCCTCATCCTCCTCGTGCCCCTCCTCCCCCGTTTTGGTCTCCAGGACGCGCAGCGTCTTGAGATCAAATCCGCACCGCAGGCACACGAGCAAATTGCCCTGCCGCATCGTCGCCCCACAGTTCGGGCAAACATCAAGCGCCTTGACCGACGACTTGCTGGGCTCTTCAGCCTCGCTCGCGCCGTTATCCCCATCCGTAGATTCACGCGAACCGTCGTCGGGTTCCAACTCCAACGGCTCGACGCCCTCACCAGGCTCGACCCGCGCCGACCGCTTGGCCGGATCCTGGATCTGCGGATCGTCCTCAGCGTGGTCTTCGACCGAGTATGGCTCGGGTTGTTCGTTTTCGTGGTCAGTCATGCTTGGAACACGTAGTCAGACGATGCCGCTGGAATCACCCCGTGACGGGTCGACGCACATCTCACGCAAATCGATCCTTATCGTGCAGCATAATAGTTCGTCCCCGGTATTGTATACGGATTCCCAGCCGGATTAGCCTCGGCTGAGGATCATCGCGTTCCCATCAACCAACCTGTGAGGACCAATCGTGCGAAAGTGGATTGTGCTGTTTGCGTTGCTTCCGGCCGGTGTCTCGTTCGCGGACCGGATCGAGCTGATTACGGGCGAGGTGCTGCGCGGTGAGATCGTCCAGAGCACCGCCGAGTGGTTGGTGCTCGATCACCCGATTCTCGGTCGCCTGGAGATTCCGGCCCAGGCGGTGCAGCGCATGGACTATCTTCCTCCAGCGCCGTCGTCGCCGCCGAACGAGCGTGTTCGTGATGCCCGGAAGTCCCAGCCGAACCCCGCGCCACCCACGCCGGCGCCGCCACCGCCGACGCCCGATCCGGGGCCGCGCTGGCACTCCAAACTCGAGTTCGGCTTCGCCGCCACCGAAGGCAACAGCGAAACCGCCAACCTCATACTCGCGTTCAACACCGCGATCGATCGAGGCCACGATCGATATGACTTCGACAGCCGATACGCGCTGCGCTCCAGCCGCGGCGACCGCTCCGAGAACAAGTTGACCGCGGGCTTGCTGGCCCAGTGGCCGCTGTCTAATCCTCGTTGGAGTTACTTCGCCCAATCCCGCTATGACTTCGACGAGTTTCAATCCTGGGATCACCGCGTCACCGGCGGCGGCGGCATGGGCTATCACCTCATCGACATCAACGAGGTTGATCCAGCCGGCAACGCCAGCGATGTGTTCGATGTGCGCATTCGCCTCGGACTCGGGCTCCGCCGAGAGTTCGGCTCGACCAACGAGCGCATTCAACCGGAAGGGATCTTCGGCGGCGATCTGGTGTGGCAACTCAATTCACATCAGCGCCTGGCCGCCGGCACCACCTTCTTCCCCAACCTTGAGGAAACCAGCGAGTTTCGCGTCGTGACCAAAGCCGAGTGGGTCCTTGATCTGGACACCTTGGACGGCCTGAGCCTCAAGCTCGGTTTGGCGCACGAGTTCCAATCCGTCACTGACCCCGGCATCGAGGAAAGCGACCTCTCCGTCTACGGCGCGTTCGTCCTCGCTTTCTAGGTAAAAGGGAACAGGCGGGCGCGGGATCTACGAAGATTCGACGCGGTGAAGGAGGAATCGTCCGGCCCGATCGGGATCGGGCGAGACACGCTGGACGGCAGCGCCCGGTTCATGGTCGAGCACGAGCCGCCAGTTCTCCTCGGCGGCGCGCTGCAGCAGGGCCTGTTTGGACAGCATGTTCTCATACGGCAGCATGTCGTAGCCCATGTTGAACGATGGGCCGAGGTGATTGACCGTCGGCATGACGTCGCCGGGAAAACACACAATGCCCTGACCGTCATCGAAGCGCACCGCCTGTTGGCCCCAGGTGTGACCGACCATGGGCCAGACGTTCACGCCGGGCAGAACCTCGTTTTCGCCATCGGTGAGGCGCACGCGATCAGCGATCGGGTCGAGGTGACTGCGAAGATAGGTGCGGGTCATGGTGGACTTGTTAGCCAGGGCGTCTTCCCATTCCGTGCGCTGCACGATGACCTGTGCATTGGGAAAGGCCGGGACCGCGTCGCCGGAGTCGTCGAGCCGGGTCAGTCCGCCGGCATGGTCAAAATGCAGATGGGTGACGACGACGAAGTCGATCTGATCGGGTCCGCATCCAACCTTGCCCAAGGCATCGATGACCGTGCGGTGCTCAAGGTCATAGAACCCGCGTTCCTTGTCGGACCACTTGTCGCCGAAGCCGGTCTCGATGAGCACTTTTTGCGAGCCGTCGTCCAGGAGCAGGCAGTTGGTTTGCAGTGCAATTCGGTGGTTATGGTCCGGCTCCAGGCGCGAGGCCCAGATGGTTCTGGGCACGACGCCGAACATACTGCCCCCGTCGAGTCGAAACGACCCCGCCCGGAGCAGTTGCCAGGACCAGTGGTGCGCCATTCGTGCAGTGTATCAACCGTCGCCAAGCAGCGACCGTCCCGCCGTGAACAGCGCACCGGAGCGTGGCGAGCCGCGGTACACTGTGGCTCGCGATGCCCACCACTGAGACTGCCGACAGCATCTATACGACCGGGGAGTACGCACAGCGGAATCCGACGTACCACGTCGAGGATTCCGCCTGGAAGGCGGGCCACATTCTGCGCATGATCCATAAGCACAGTCTCCAGCCACGAACGATCTGTGAAATTGGATGTGGCGCCGGAGAGATTCTCAGGCAATTACAAGATGCGCTTCCGGGGGATGTGCAGTTTGATGGGTACGAAATCTCACCACAGGCGTTTGCGCTGGGCCAGGAGCGCGCGAACGAGCATCTGCGGTTTCATTGTCAAAGCACTCCGTCGGGGCAGGACCGAGCATTTGATCTGCTCCTGTGCATCGACGTGTTCGAGCACGTGCCGGACTACATCGGGTTTCTCAAGGCGCTACACCCCAAGGCAGATCGAACGATCTTCCACATTCCGCTTGATCTGTCGGTGCAATCGGTATTGCGCAGCACACCGATCATGAACACGCGCCGCCAGTTTGGTCATTTGCATTACTTCACGAAGAGCACCGCGCTGGCCACACTGGCCGACTGCGGCTACGAGGTCATCGACTGGTTCTACACTGCGGTGGGAGCTGAACGTGGCCGAGGATTCAAGTCACAGCTCGCCAAGTGGCCGCGAAAAATCCTCGCCGCGCTCAATCAGGATCTCTCGGCGCGCGTGCTCGGCGGACACTCGCTTCTCGTCCTGGCCAAATGAGGTGCGGGTTACGCCTACGCCTTGACGATCGCTGCCGTTGGGTTCGGCACGCGGGACATGGCGTTGCGCGTATCGACGACGAGCGGCGCATACTTGCCGATCTTCTCGTAATCGACACTTGTATGATCGGTGACGATCAGCACGCAATCATGGTCCTTGAGCGTTTGCTCGGTCAGCGGCGACGTTGACAGATCGATATCGTGAGCGCGCATGTCGGGGAACGTCGGCACAAGCGGGTCGTGATAAGCGACCTTAGCGCCGCCCGCCCACAGCAACTCGATGATCTCCGCGGCGGGGCTCTCGCGCACGTCATCGATGTCGCGTTTGTAGGCGATCCCAATGATGAGCACCTTCGCCCCTTTCAGCGCCCGGCCGCGTGCGTTCAGCGCTGATATCACCTGCGAGACAACGTACACGGGCATTTGAGCGTTGATCTCGCCCGCCAACTCGATGAACTTCGTGTTGCGGCCGATGGCTTTGGCCTTCCAAGTCAGGTAGAACGGATCGATGGGGATGCAGTGTCCGCCGAGCCCGGGTCCGGGATAAAACGCCTGGTATCCGAACGGCTTGGTCGAAGCGGCTTCGATCACCTCCCAGATGTCGATCTTCATGTCGGCCAGGAGTGTCTTGAGCTCGTTGACCATCGCGATGTTGACGGCGCGATAGATGTTCTCCAGCAGCTTGGCCGCTTCCGCGACTTCCGCGGTGGAGACTCGGTGCACCTCACTGACTAAGCTGCGATACATCGCCACCGCGAGATCGGTGCTGACCTCGTCGACGCCGCCGACCAGTTTGGGGATCGTGGCGGTGTTGTAATCGGGTCGCCCGGGGTCTTCGCGCTCCGGGCTGTAGGCCAGGAAGAAGTCCTTCCCGCAGCGAAGGCCAGATTCCTTCTCGAGGATCGGAAGCATCTCGTCGCGGGTCGTGCCGGGATAGGTCGTTGACTCCAGCACGACCAGTTGACCTTTTCGCAATATGCCGGCCACCATCTTCGTACTGTCGAGCACGAAGCTCAGGTCGGGCTCCCGGTGCGGGCCCAACGGCGTGGGTACACACAGGAGAATGGCATCTGCGGACACGAGGTCCTTTGATTCGGCCGTCGCCTTGAACCGCTCGGACGCCGCGAGCTCTTTCGCCAGGTCGTCACCGAGATGCTTGAGGTACGTTTCGCCGCGATTGAGCGTGTCGATCTTCGTTCGGTCGCGGTCGTAGCCGACCACCGAGAACCCTGCCTCGTGTGCCGCCCGCACGAGCGGTAGCCCCACGTAGCCAAGCCCGACCACGGCGATGGTTGCGGTCGCAGTTTCGAAGCGTTCCATCAACGTGGCGGCTGGAGCGCCCGAGGTGTCCGGCGGCGGTGTCTTGGATGTGGAAACAGTGGTCATCGTCATTGGCGTGGCCCGCGCGAGGCCGCTGGTCGTGACAGAAGATGATGTGGCTGGACAACGAGCCGTCGTATTGTACTACGCCCAGACCACACCCTGCGGTTCATTGTTCTATTGTCCGCCCCAAGCCGTGGCGACGCAAGCAGTAGTTGCCAACAACAGGCCAAAGGGGACGGACGGGGGCGTCAAGCGCCGTGAGCCTTAGATGAGCGATTCCGGCTGCTCCAGCAGCTTCATGAGCGTATTGAGGAACCGGGCGCATTCCGCGCCGTCCACGACACGGTGATCGCTACTGAGGCTCAGCGGCATCACCTTGCCCGCGTAGAACTTGCCGTCGCTCACCAGCACGCGCTCCTTGGCCCGGCCGACGGCCAGAATCGCAACCTCCGGATAGTTGATGATCGGCGTGGAGAACATTCCGCCGAGGCTGCCGGCGTTGCTGATCGTAAACGTCCCGCCCACGAGCTCTTCACGGGGGATCGAACGATCGCGGCAACGCTTGGCGAGGTCGGCCACGGCCCCGTCAATCTGCGCGATGCCGAGCGCATCGGCGTTTGGAATTACAGGCACCATCAGGCCGTGGTCGGTATCCACCGCGATGCCAAGGTTGATCACGCTCTTGAGAAGGATTTCCTGCCGCTGATCATCGACGTTGGCGTTGAGCGATGGATGTTCCTTCAGCGCTCGGCAGACCGCAATGACGATGAACGGCAGGAAGCTGAGCTTCGCGCCGATGACGGCTGCATATTCCTTGCGCTTGGCGTCGAGGACCGTGACGTCCGCTTCATCCACGAGGGTGAAGTGCACGGCAGTTCTGATCGAACGGTTCAGCGCCTCGGCGATCTTCCGCCGAACACCTCGCATCGGGATTCGCTCCGCCACTCCGTCGGTGGAGATGGGCGGCGGCGGCGCAGCGGCGTGGGGGGTGACCGCGGGTTGGGCTGTTTCGCTTCCGGTGTAGGTGTGAATGTCGCCGACGGTGACGCGTCCGCCTCGGCCGGTGCCGGGGATCTCGTTGATGTCCACGCCAAGTTCCCGAGCAACACGCCGCACCGCCGGCGTCGCCAGCGCCTTGCCTGAACCGTCCGTGACATGTTCTTGATGGTCGCGGCGGGTAAACCGATCAGAGACGGTCAAGGAACTTTCCACCGTGCCGACGACGGTGCCGGCGTCGTCGCTCTCGGTCTTGGGTTCTTCGCGGCGAGGCTCGGTCGCGACCTCGCCGTTGTCCGCTTTATAACTGACCAGGACGCTTCCGACCTCGACGATCTCACCTTCCTTGCCGTGCAGTTTCTCGATGACCCCGCTCCAGGGGCTGGGCACTTCAACGAGCGCCTTGTCGGTTTCCATCTCCGCGAGGGTCTGATGCTCTTCGACGCGGTCGCCGGGCTTGACCTTCCAGGAGATGATCTCCGCCTCGTGAACACCTTCGCCGAGGTCCGGCAGGATGAAGTGCGATTTGTCGATTGGTTGTTTGATGACCATGGGTTTAGGAAGACACACCACAGAGGCACAGAGGACACAGAGGAAGAATGAAGGAAGTTAGGTCAGAGGATTCTCCGCAACAAACCGTCTCGGAGGCGCGGTACGTTGAAGTTCATAAGTAGTCCGACGCGTTTCTTGGCGAGTCGCAGATAGGTGAGGAGTTGCGCCTCGTGGATTGGCATGATTTTTTCAACAGCTTTCAATTCTACGACCACTGTATTGTCAATCAGAAAGTCGAGTCGGTATCCAGCATCGAGCCGCCTGCCTTTGTATTCGATCGGAAGTTCAAGCTGTCTTGTAAATTGAATTCCGGAATGTTGAAATTCATCTGCGAGGCACTCTTCATACACAGATTCGAGAAGTCCGGGACCCAGCGCACGATGAACCTCGATCGCAGCTCCAATGATCCGTTCGGTCAGCTCCTTGTGTACGTACCGTTCCTCTCCCAGCATCACAGCTGTTTTCTCTGTGTCCTCTGTGCCTCTGTGTTGAGTCATCGGTTTCAATACGCCGCCACCTCTTCGATCGCCTTGCCGATGCGCTCGGCTTCGGGAAGGTACTCCAGTTCCATCTTGTAATACGGCATCGTGGTGTCGAAACCCGTGACGCGCTGGATCGGCGCTTCCAAATATAGGAAGCAATGCTCCATGATGCGGCTGGCAATCTCCGCACCCAGGCCGCAGTTCTTGGGCGCTTCGTGGACGATCACCACCCGGCCGGTCTTCCGCGCGGAATTTACGATGGTTTGAGTGTCCAGCGGATCAATGGTTCGAAGGTCAATCAGCTCAATTGATTTCCCTGAGCTCTCGATCGCGTTCATGCATTGAACGACGGGCGCTCCCCATGAAATGATCGTCAACTCGTCGCCTTCAGTGACAACACGCGCCTTTCCCAGCGGGATGGTGTATTCGTCTTCAGGCACTTCTTCGCGAAACGCTCGATACAAGCGCTTGGGTTCAAAGAAGATGACGGGATCGGGGTCGCGGATGGCCGAGATGAGAAGTCCTTTAGCGTCGTACGGCGATGCGGGCATCACGACTTTGATCCCGGGCTGGTGCGCAAAGAACGCTTCCGGACTGTCGCTGTGAAGCTCCGGCGCATGAATCCCGCCCCCGACCGGGACGCGCAGTGTCAGGGGCACGGTCAGGGCACCGCGCGTTCGACTGCGCATCCGGGCTGCGTGCGTGCAAATTTGGTCAAACGCGGGCGCGAGAAATCCTTCGAACTGAATCTCCGGAACCGGCCGAAGCCCCGCCATGGCCAGACCGATCGAAGTCCCAACGATTCCCGATTCGGCCAGCGGCGTGTCCACGACGCGCTCGGCGCCGAACCGCTTGTACAGGCCCTCGGTGACCCGGAACACCCCGCCGTTTCTGCCTATATCCTCCCCGAGCAAAATAATGCGATCATCACGCTCCATTTCCTGGATAAGCGCGAGGTTGATTGCTTGTACGAGTGTCAAGTTAGCCATAGGTCGGTATCTTGTAGTTAGACGGTTTCCTCAACGCTTGGGGCAGGGGATGCCTCGATGCCTCTTTGTTCTTGGCCTAAGCTGCTGGTGCGCATCGTGTCGCGCTGCCGTCGAACTTCGTCGGGAATCTCGGCGTACATCGCGTCGAAAATCTCACTGGTGGGGGTCGCGGCAATCTCCTCGGCGCGCTTCGCGGCCGCGTTGACCTGCTCCTTGGCCTTGGTTTGCAGCGCTTCCTCCTTGGTGCTGTTCCACAACTTGCGCTCGGTTAGATAGTTGCGGAGGCGGACCAGGGGATCGCGCTGCATCCACAATTGCACCTCCGCTTCATCGCGGTATCGACGAGCATCGTCTGCGGTGGTGTGATCACCCAGGCGGTACGTCACCGCTTCGATGAAGGTCGGCCGATGCTCTTCACGAGCGCGCCGCGCCGCTTCCTTGACGACTTTCACCACAGCGAAGATGTCGTTCCCATCGCACTGGATGCTTTCCATGCCGTAGGCAAGGCCGCGCTGCGCCAACGTCGGGGCGGAGCATTGAATCTTCGTCGGCACCGAGATCGCCCAGCCGTTGTTCTGGCACAGGAAGATGACCGGCAGATCGAGGTTGGCGGCGAAGTTCATCGCCTCGTGGAAATCACCCTCGCTGGTGGCGCCGTCCCCGAAGAACGTACAGGCGAGCCGATCCTCCTTGCGATACTTGCACGCCCAGGCAAGGCCGGCCGCGTGCAGCAATTGTGTGCCGATCGGGATGGCCAAGGGCGTGATGCATAGCTCGGCGGGAATCTGATTGCCGCGCTCGTCTCCCATCCAATGCAACAGGATGTATTCCATCGGCAGACCGCGCCAGAACAGCCCGGTGTTTTCTCGGTAACACGGGACCAGCCAGTCGTCATTGTTCAGCGCGTAGGCGGTCCCGAGCGACGCAGCCTCCTGGCCTCGGTTCTCCGGGTAGGTGCCCATGCGGCCCGATCGTTGCAGCTTGAAGGCGATCTGATCGAACTGCCGCGACACCGTCATGGCTTCGTAGAGCTTGATGACATCCTCGTCGGGAATCAGGTCCGCGCCGAGCTGCGCGTCGAACCGACCGTGCTCGTCGAGGATCGAGACCGACTCGATGCTGGCGGTGAAGACTGTCCTAGCCGGCATGGACCTGCTCCTGAGCGGTTTGCGGCCCCGCGGCGATGCGCTGATCCGCCAGGGCAACCGCAGCAGCGTGCGTTGACGGCATCGACTCGGCGTCCTGAAGCACCTGCGCTGTCGTCCCTTCAATATCGGCGATCTTCTGATCGATCTGAGCCTCCGTCAGACCCAGATGTGTTCCCGCCAGTTGAATCAATCCGCCGGCGTTAGACACGAAATCAGGCACATACAGAATCCCGAGGTTCTTCAGAATCACGGCGTCTTCATCCGGATCGTCGAGTATGTTGTTCGCAGCGCCCGCAACGATGGGACAACGCAGCGATCGCGCGCGATTCGCATCAATCACTCCCCCCAGTGCGCACGGTGCGAGAATATCACATTCGGTCGAGAACAGCGCAGCATCGGAATCGACGAACTCCAACCCGAGCTCGACGATAGCCCGTTGCCGCGTCGCGTCGTTGATTTCGGCCCCGATCACCTTAGCGCCCGCTTCCAATAGGAGTTGGGCCAATCCAAACCCGACGTGGCCGATGCCTTGGATCGCCACCGTCAGCCCGCTGAAATCGACGGGCTTACCGAGATGCGCGAGCGCCGCCTTCATCGCGTTGATCGTTCCGCGCGCGGTGTACGGCGAGGGATCGCCGCCGGTCGAGATACGTTCACCACCCATGACGTGCTTGGTCTGGGTCGCCATCCAGTCGATGAATTGCGGATCGGAACCGACGTCTTCGGCGGCGATGTATGCGCCGTGGAACGTCTCGACGAACCGGCCCATGGCGAGCGCTTCGGCTTCGGTGGTCCGATGTCCCGGCTTGGGTAGAAGAATCACGCTTTTGCCCCCGCCCATGGGAAGGGCTGCGGCTGCGGCCTTGTAGGTCATGCCTTCTGACAATCGAAGCACGTCGTACAGCGCGTCGGCTTCCGTGGCGTAATGCCACCGCCTCGTCCCGCCCAGCGTGTTGCCCAGCTTGGTCGAATGGATGGCGATGATCGCGCGCAGGCCCGTCTCAGGATCCTGGTGGAAGCAGACTCGCTCGTGTCCGCGTTCAGTCATCTGTTCGAAGGTGTTCATGACAAACTCATCAGTCTCCAGGTCAACTCCCGTGGCCGCTGGTCGAGGCGGCGATCACGCATGGCGGCGCCGAGCGGCGCCTCGTAGACGGTTTCGACCGATCCTCATCGGGGCGGGGCGTCGGACGAGGCGGCGACGATCGAACCGGACCCGAACTGAGGGATATGGGTCTGGTCCGGCACGCGACCTGTGCCGGCGGCTGACTCATCCGGCGTCCCCTCAGGGATAGCGTAATCTGAATTGGGCAGCGAATCCATCTGCATCATCGCCGCCTCGGCGCAACGACGCATGGTTCGGTCGGTGTTCTGTCGCAGAGCACGGACGCTCGAATGGAACTCGTGCTGGGCGATCTCGCAGACGTGCTCGACGGTTTTCATCTCCTGCTCCAACTGCTCACCGTTCACCCCATCCCGGATCGACTTGTCGAGGCGGGCGAGGCTGCACGCCATCGCATAGATCCAAAGCACACACCAACTCAGGCGATACTGAATCATTTGCCGGGTGATCAGCTGCTCGCGGTGTGTTTTGAACATCATTTTCACCTGATGGCTGAACTCGCCAACGAGCTGCTCGAGCTTGCGCTGAAGGTGGGCAAGCTCAGGGCGAAGGCGCGTGATCGAGGGCGCGGGGCGACGCAGACCGAGATACAACTCGGCCGCGAGCCGCAACCCTTCCAGAATGTGGGAAGTCGGGTTCGCCTTGATCTGAAGCAGGTGTTCACCAAGTTGCTTCGAGCCGTAGGCAAAGACGAAGCTGTGCATGACTTCGTTAGCGCCTTCGACGATGGTGTTGATGCGGCTGTCGCGCCATAGCCGCTCGACGATGTTCTCGGTCATATACCCTTCACCGCCCATGATCTGAAGCGCAAAGTCGGTGCAGCGGAATCCCATCTCCGAGCAGAAGACCTTACACAGCGCGGTTTCGAGCATGATGTCTTCATCGCCGCGATCGAGGAAGCCCGTGGTCATGTAGAGCATTGCGTCCATTGCATAGCAGTAGGCCCCGAGCGTGGCGACCTTCTCTTGCATCAGCTCGAACTCGCCGATTGGCCGGTCGAACTGGTAGCGGTACTTGGCCCACTTGATGCCCTGCTCCATGGCGACGCGGCTGGCGCCGACCATTCCGGCCGACAATGTGCAGCGACCATAATTCAAGCACGTCAGCGCGACGTTGAGCCCCTTGCCCTCTTTGTGCAGCAGGTTCTCCTTCGGAACCCTGACGTTCGTGAAGCGGATGCGCGCCTGCCAGGTGCCGCGGATTCCGCATTTGGCGCGGTTGCGGCTGAAGATGTCTATGCCCTCCATGTCCGGAGTACAGATGAGGGCGGTGATGCGCTCCGTCTCCTTGCCGGTCTCGGGATCCTGCAACTTCTGCTTGGCCATCACGGTAAACAAGCCGGCCATCGCGGCGGAGGTCGCCCATTTCTTTTCGCCATTGAGGATGTAGTACTCACCGTCGTCGGTCAGCTCGCAGTGGGTCTCCTGAGCGGCGGCGTCGCATCCGACGTTAGGCTCGGAGAGGCAAAAAGCGCTGAGCATCTCCTTGGACATGGGCGGCAGATAACGCTGTTTCTGCTCGGGGGTCCCAAACAGCGAGATTGCGCCGCACCCGATCGATTGATGGGCGGACACCATGACCGCCGTCGAGCCGCAGGATCGCCCGATGCGCTCCAGGACGCGGTTATAGCTGGTGATGCCGAAACCGCCGCCGTCATATTCGGTCGGGATAATCATCCCCATCACGCCGAGGTCGAACAAGCGCTTGATCGCCCACGCTGGTATCTCCTGCTCCTGATCGATCTGGATCGCAGGGTGCTCGTGGCGAAGGTAGTGGTCCAGCGCCGCTAACAACTGATCGCAGCGAGCCGTCTCGTCGGGGCTCACCTCCGGAAAGGGAAAGACAAGCTCCTCGCGAAAGTTGCCCCAGAAGATGCTCTTGATGAAGCCCATCCGGGTAGGATCAGGCCCGAGCATCTCCTGGGCCTTGGCGATCTGCGTGCGGTCTCTCGCCGAAATGTTCTTCAAGCTGGCAATGAGATCGGGCTTGGACACGAACAAATCCTCCGTGGATCAGGCATCCTCGCAGGTTCTACGGATCAACGATCCTTCCACCAGCCTGAGGCCACCTCAAGAGATTCTAGTCGACGCGAGGCTTATGGCCGCCAAACCAGCCGAGCTGGGCTGACGGCGGACCCTCTGCTTAGAGATCGACAAGGTGCAGCGGCGGCTTTGCCTCCAACCGGTCCGTCCGCCTCCACCGCGGGGCAGGCCTCGCCCGCGGGGTACCTGCCTAGTTTGTGAAATATTGTACAAAGCCAGGCTCAGCCGACCAGGAGCGCGAAAAGGGGTCGGGAGTCTTTTCTCAAAAACGGCTCTGACACGGTCAAAATCGCGGTTCTTGAGAAAAGACTCCCGACCCCTTTTTCTTCTTACTCGCGCCCGAAGAGGGCCCGTAGACGTGCCTGTGCTTCGGCTGAAGCGATCACATCGGCCGAGAGGTCCGCCGCTCGGTCCAGGGCCGCGTCCTCGAGCGAGCCATCCAGCTCATTGAGCCAGGTCTTGGTCGTCCTCGAGGCCAGCACCCCAGCCTCTGTCAGCGATCGCGCAAGTTTCACGACCTCGGCCTCCAAGTGATCACGGTCAGCCAGGTGCGTGGCCAGCCCCCGCTCGTATCCCTCCTGCCCGCTGATCGTTCCGCCGGCGAGCAGCATCGCGCGGGCGCGACCCGGGCCGATCTTGCGGATCAGCCAGGGAGCGACCACCGCCGGGCATAAGCCCAGGCTGACCTCGGGATAGCCAACTTTCGCCTCAGGATGGGTGATCGCAAAATCAGTGACGACCATCAGCCCGCAGCCGCCGCCGACCGCTGCCCCTTGCACCTTGGCGATGGTGGGCATGGGTAGGCGACGAATTCGTCGCAGAACGCGCGAAAGCCCGCGCAACATTCGGCGCATTCCGTCCGCATCCGCCATCACCCCTTGCAGGTCCATTCCTGCGCAGAACGCTTCACCCTCGCCACTGAGGATCAGCACGCGCACCGAATCGTCACGCTCGATCGATTCGATCGCCTGCTCCAGCGCTTCGATCAGTTCGATCGACAGCGCGTTGCGCTTCTGCGGGCGGTTCATCGTGACGGTCGCGATGCCATCAAGCACTGAATTGTGCACGAGTTCACACATGTTTGAAGTTTAGCCAGAAGGTAGCGAGCCGGCTCGTCCCCGAGCCCGGTTTACGCTCAAGCGGGCCGCGCCGTCGATCACCTACTGCGTCAGCGTTCCGCACTCCGGGCAACGTTCGCCGAACTGGTTGCCGCGCAGATCGTAGCCACAGGCGGTACACAGTCCCTGTCGATAGCGTTGGCGCCGATCGGCATGACGCCCGGCTGAGATGAACAACCAGCCCAGCCTCGCCATTGACACGCACGTTCCCCCTCCGAACGCCAGAAGAAGCGTCCAGATGATTCCGTTGGCGGCCCAGGTGGCGATCCGGTGATCCGCACCCGGGATCGATCCGCGCCAAACCTCGAGTTCCTCAGCGTGCCCGCCTCGAAAAAGGGCAGCGGCGATCGCGGCCCGCACTGGTGAATCGCTCGGCAAATCGACCAGCTCCTTGGATCGACCGGTCGAGAAAACGTCCATCTCAAGCGACGGTTCGGGTCGGCGATGTGAGGTTACAAACGGCCAGCCGCGCCGCTCGCTAGCGATGCTGAACTCGAAATTGGCGTAGAAAACGGAGTCGCGAACCAACTCGAACGGGAGTTCGTCCCCGGCGAGGTTGGCCCTGAATGACCCGCCGACGTCTTGATACACCTTGCCGCCGACGAGGACGGTCGGGTCGGTCCTGATGTAGAACTGGTCCGCCAGCCAGACCGTGGGCCACGCCATCCCCACAGCGCCCGCGAGGGCAATGTCCATCGCAGTCGTCCACACCGTACGCCGGCGCGTCGCCGAGTAGTAGCGAATCATGCGGAGATGGTGGAGCACCCAACGAAGCATCACTGATGAGGATAACTTCGGAGCGGCGTCGCCGTCGGTTGCTCTTGAGACGATCGGCCGAGCGTATGTTCCCCCTCCCTTCCAGGGAGGGGGCGAGGGGGTGGGTCACCATGTACTAACCCCGCTTTGACCAAAAATCGCGCAGCCTGCTGACTGCCTCATCGCTATCGGCGATCTCGGCTGATCCGTCGCGCGGGCCGTCGAACAGATCGTCGTCAAGCGAGCCGTCCAACTCATTCAGCCATCGCTTCGTCACGCGCAACGCCTGTGGACTCTGCTCCGTCAATCGTTGGCACATCGAGATTGCTTTGACAAGCACTGCTTCGTCATCGTTCGTTAGATGATGCACGAGTCCTTGGCGATGCGCGGTTGTGCCGTCAATCAATTCCCCGCCCATGAGTAATGATCGCGCAGCGCCCGGTCCCATCGCCTGTTGAAGTGTGGGAATGTTCACCGCCGGCGAGACGCCTAGCTTGTGAACGGGATAGCCGAACTTCGCGGTTGCCGAGGCGATGACGATATCGCACGCCGAGACCATCGCGCACCCGCCGGCAATCGCCGCCCCATGCACCGCTGCGACAACGACCTGTGGCAATCGGCGCAATGATCGAATCGTCGCACTCAAACGATCGATGTACTGCTTCATCAAAGTTGGATCATCGACCGCTGCGCCCAGCTCAAACCCCGAGCAGAACGCCTTGCCGTTGCCGTGAAGCAGCGAAACGTGGATGTCACTGCGTGCCGCAACATTACGCAGTGCTTCGTCGAGTTCATCGAACATCACAATGCTCATGGCATTACGCCGCTTCGGATCGTTCAGCACGATCGTTGCGATCGAATCTTCGAAACCGAGTTGAACGAGATCATTTGGCATAGGTGTCGCGTCACGATCAGGCCGGCATCAGCGACCCAGCGGTTTCTCGAATCATCTCGAGCAAGCGCAGCGATTGCGATCGGCGGGTGAAACTGGCAATGCGTTCGTGATTCGGCTCAGTGTGAAGCAACTGCGGTGCGGTCAGAAGGCTCGTCAGGGCATCGATGATACGTTGCACGTCGATCCCGAGGTGAAATCCCCGGCCGACCTTGCCCACCATCCGAGCCATCGCAGATTCGGCGCTCCCGCCGACGACAAGAATCGGGGCGCGAACCGACAAATACTCAAACAGCTTGCCGGTCAGCACACCGGCTTTGGGATCGTTCCAATCAACAAGCACCAGGGCGTCGGCGTCGCGCTGCATCCGTAACGCCTCCGGCCGCTCGACGGCTTCGCGTGCTTCGACAAGCTCGGCGACTTCGTATTGCCGGGCGAGGTTGGCCCAGGACTCGTAGCCGCGCCCCACGACCACCAATCGCAGACGCCCCGCGAGATCGGGGTTGTCCTGTCGCAGCGTCCGCATCGCCTCCAGCAGCGGCGCGGGATTCTGGCCGTCGCGATACAACGTGCCGGTGTAGACCAGCCGAACGTTCCCGTCGTCCGGGAAGATCCTCGACTGAGGCAACGACTCGGCTTCTTCCGGATCAAACCCGTTGTAGACGACTTCGACATTTGCCCGCGTTTGGGAGCGCAGCGTCTGGGCGAGCTCTTCACTAACGGTCGTGACGAGATCCGTCTGCGCCAGGCAGCGTCGCTGCAGCACGCGCTCTCGAAGCGTAAATGGAAACAATCCGCGATACAGATGGTTGTTCACCCACAGATCGCGGAAATCCGTCACCCAACACCGCGCGAGACCGAGCCGCTCTAGCTCCAGGCCGACGAGGTGCGCCGTGTACGGACCCGAGGAGCTGATCACGACATCCCACGGCGGCTGCTTCCGGCACCAGGCGATCGCCGGCTTCACCCAGCCGTCAGTGAGGTCCGGCATACGAACGGCTGAGAATACGCCAGTGCGATCGCGCAACCGTCGAAGCGGTCCCGGCTTGCCCTCGGCGACCGCAATCGACCCGGTGTTCTGCGCGATCACTTTCCCCGCTTGATGCTCGCGGCGGCGCAGCGCACGGAAGATGAGCGGCACGTCGTAGCTGATTTCGGCCACACTGTACTGATCGTCCGTCCCCAAAGAACCCGCCGGAGCTTCGTCCTTGGCCGTGGTCAGGACCGCGACCTCTTCGCCTGCGTCGGACCAGTGTCGGGCAAACGCACAGGCGCGCAGAGAGGCGATGTTGTCTTGTGGAGGGAAACAGGGTGAAACAAGTAGGACACGCATGGATCGATCAGGCCGCGGGCCCGAGCTTCTCCTGCGTCGAAGCGCGCTCGCCGCGATAGGCGCTGAGCAATCCTGCGACATAGTTCGCCTCGCTTCGTTGAGCCAGAAACGCCGAAACATCGAACTGATTCAGCTCGCCGCGCTCGAAGCTCGCTGTGACATCATTGAAACTCGTTTCGACACTCTCAGGGTCAAACGGATCGAACATGAATCCCACGCCGCTCGCTACCACAATCTCCTTCGTGCCGCCGAAGTTCGAAACCAGAATATTCGTCCCAAGCGACAGCGCCTCAAGCACGCTCATTGGATAGTTCTCAGCGCACAGCGAGCCGAGGACAAGTAAGTGACTGGCGCCGATGATCGACATTGTCTCGTCATGTGGCCTGAGACCGACAAACTCAACACGCTCTTGAATCCCGCGCCGCGTGCAGATATCACGACATCGATCAAGTTCAGTTCCTTCGCCGACGATGGTCAGCGTGCCCGCAAAGGATTCCGGTAGCGATTCGAGAAACTCAGCCAACCCTTTCTCGGGCTCGACGCGCCCGCTAAAAACCATACGCAGCGGTCCATCGGGCTTGCTCGGCACACTTGTCGAACGCGGCGCCGGAAACGGAAGCAGTTGCGTCGGCATCCCAAGACCATCGAGCATGCGCTTGAGATACCGACTCGGACACAGAACACAGTCGATGACGCGACGGCGTTTGTGCAGGCGGTAATTCCAAACGTGTTGGAGCACTTTCAACAACGAATGTGAGATCGACCGGCCATCCCAACGGCGGGTCAAAAGGTACGCCACGCTCGCCAAGCGCGACGCATCGGCCGGTTGCATTCGTCCCCTTTGATAATGGCACATTCCCGAGTTCGGGCACAAAAGGTGATGATCGTGTGCGGTCATCACCGTGCGGGCTGAATGTTGTTTGCAGTACGACTCCAGCACCGCGAGAATGCCCGGCGACAATGTGTGATAGAAGTTGTGCAGATGAATAACGTCCGGTTGGTACGCAGCCAGTCGCTCAGCCAGCGCTCTCTTGCAAACACTCGATTCGATATAGCTCAAGGGCGTTCGGCGATGACCCTTGATTTCGTCCCCGGTCAAGAGGTCCACTTCAACTCCGCGGGATCGCAACAGCGACATCGTCATTTCGACGACAACTTCGCATCCACCCGAGGCGCGGTAATCGTTGACGTGTAACACTCTCAACGCGATTTCTCACTGCGGGCGGAAGGTCCGCCCTGGCGTAGCCGCGAGGCTCGTGCAGTGTACCGACGCAGCGTGACGTTGGGCAGAGCGCAGTCGATCAGGCCTTGGTTGCGCACGCGTGTTCGCCGATGTAGGCGACGATCGTATCGGTCACGTGAGCAAGCTGTTGGTCCGTCAACTCCGGATAAATGGGCAGCGCGAGTGTTTCTCGGGCCGCCGACTCAGACTCCCCCAGGTCGCCTTGGGCGTAGCCGAGGTAGGCGAAACACTCCTGCATGTGAAGCGGCACCGGATAGTAGATCTCCGTGCCAATGCGCTGATCCTGCAAGTGCTGGCGCAATTCGTCGCGCATGGGGCCTGGAACTCGAATGACGTATTGGTTGTAAATATGCGTGGCCTGGCCCGATGGCGGCTGGGGCGTTCGCAGCGGGAACCCGCCTGCGGTCAGGGGAACCGCTGATGTCGCAGCGCCGGCCGCAGCAAATGCGCCATCGTACGCCTCGGCGTTTTCGCGCCGCCCTTCATGCCATGCAGCGATGTGTCGCAGCTTGACGCGCAAGATTGCGGCTTGGAGCGCATCCAATCGCGAATTCAGGCCGATTATCTTGTGATAGTACTTGGGCTTTGAGCCGTGCAAACGGAGTATGCTGAGCCGCTCGGCGAGGTCGGCGTCGTTGGTCGTGAGAATCCCTGCATCTCCGTAGGCGCCAATATTCTTAGATGGGAAGAAACTGAAGCAACCAATCACGCCGCGCGAACCGGCAAGCTTACCGTCGCTATCACGACTGCCGATCGCTTGCGCCGCATCTTCGACGATCGGCACGCCAAGCTCCTCGCCCAACGCGAGGTACGCGCTCATATCCACCGTTTGCCCATACAGATGCACGGGCATGATCGCTTTGAGTCGTTTGCAGCGCGACGCCGCCTGGCGAACCGATCCAAGATCGACGTTGTACGTTTCCGGGTCGATATCAGCGAAGACAGGGACCGCACCGAGCCGGGCAATCGAGCCGGCGGTGGCGAAGAACGTATACGTCGGGCAGATGACTTCATCACGCGGGCCGATGTCAAGCGCCATCATGGCGAGCAGCACTGCATCCGATCCCGAAGCGCAGCCGATCGCAAAACGAGCGTCGCAGTACGAAGCGATTTCCTCTTCGAGGCTGCTGACCTCCGGCCCCATGATGAACCGCTGCGTTTCGAGCACGCCTTGGATCGCCTTGTCGATCTGAGCTTTGATCGTGGCATATTGAGCGCGCAGGTCCAACAGCGGGACCGTCACTTCACTGGTCATCGTCCTGCACCTCCTTGAGCGGACTGATAGTCTCATCGCGGTGCGCATATTCGTTGCCGCACGAACTGCAAACGATGCGCTCATCTTGGGTAGACGGCAGGCGGTCCCCACATCGACACACCCACCCAACTCGTTTCGCCGGAACACCGACGACAAGAGCATAGTCCGTCACGTCCTTGGCGACGACCGCACCAGCGCCGACAAAGGCAAAACGCCCGATTTGCACGGGGCAGACGAGCGTGCAGTTCGCGCCCAGGCTCGCGCCGCGCCGCACCAACGTCCGCTGATACTTTCCCCGTCGCACGATCTCGCTGCGCGGATTGATGATATTGGTAAAGACCATCGACGGACCGCAGAACACGTCGTCCTCGAGAACGACGCCGGTGTAGATCGACACGTTGTTCTGGACTTTGACATTGTCGCCGAGCACGACGCGCGGTGAGACGACCACGTTCTGCCCGATGTTGCAGTTCTTCCCCAACGTGGCATCAGCCATGATGTGGGAGAAGTGCCAAATCTTCGTGCCCGCGCCGATCTCACATGGCTCATCGACGTAAGCCGAGTCGTGGACCTGTACGTTCGGATGCTTGGCGGAATCAAACCGAGACATGCGGCTGAGACACCGTAGTGACGGGCGTGGTGATCGGCTCGGTTTCACGATGTGCCGCGACGGCCTGCGACGCCAAAGTCAGCGTCACCGGCTGGCCGTTTGTCATCAACGAGCGCTGCGCAGCATGAAGAATCTGCAAGACGCGCAAGCCGTTCTCACCATCCGTCCTCGGGCCCTGCCGTGTCTGGATGCAGTGAAGGAAGTGCTTCACCTCTTGTTTGAGCGGCTCATCGTCGGGGTATTCGACCTCGACGCCCTCGCCCCGCACCGGTACGGGCTGGCCTTGTTCCCAATCCACACGCTGATCGTACAGCACCAGTTTCTTGGCCACGTCATCGAAGCTGGCCATCTTCTTTGAACCGATCACGACCAGCCGCTGCTCTTTGAACGGATGCAGCCATGACACAAAGATATGCGATCGAACGCCGTTGTCGAACAGCAACTGGGTCACGGTCACGTCGGCGATGTTCGCCTGCACATACGACCCGCCGGTGGCCACGACCTGGAACGGCATCGCCCCGACGAGCCGGAGGATCACGGAAATATCGTGCGGTGCGAACGACCACAGCGCGTTTTCCTCCGTCCGAATTTTGCCCAGATTCAACCGGTTGGAAGTCACGTAGCGGATCTTGCCCAGCTCGTTGGCCTCAATGAGTTGCTGGAGTTTGACGATCGCGGGGTGGTATTCCAGAAGGTGCCCGACCATGAGGATTCGGCCGGCGGCATCGGCGCGGGTGACGAGGTCCCGTGCCTCATCCACATCAATGGTGAGCGGCTTCTCGACAAAAACGTCCTTGCCTGCGTCGATCGCTTTGAGCGCGAGGGCGTAGTGCGTCTCGGCCGGCGTCGCGATCATGACACCAATGACCGCGGAGTCCGCAAGGACCGGCTCGATGGAGTCGTAGACGTTCACATCCGGTGCGATTTGGGCGGCTTTGGTTCGCCCGGTCGGGGTTGGGTCAACTACAGCTCGCAGGCTGCCGAGCGCATTGGCGGTGCGGACGATATTTGCCCCCCAGGCCCCGCATCCAAGCACCGCGATTTGCGCATCTGATGCCACGCGATCGCTCCGTTCAATCGTCAAAAGAAGGCTTCAACGCCCCAAAAGGGCGTCTACGGCCGGACGATCCAGCCCTGTTCGCACGTTGGCCCAGACGCTAGCAGTCGCCGACCGGCCGGTCAACTATCTGCCCATCACAATGCCGATCGCCGAAGCACACTATTATGTATCCAATCCAGATTCGTTCACCAACGAGGTCCTCGGTCCATCGCCCCGCCCGCCATGACCAACGAGATTTACCAATCCGCTCAGGAAGCCCGCCAGGCCACCGATGCCTTCTACGCCGATCACGGCTTCGAGTACACGCCCGACCAAGTTCAGCAGTGGCTGAAAATCTATCTGCCGCAATTGCCTAAATCCGGGTGCGTGCTCGATCTGTGTTGCGGCGACGGCATTTGGGCCGCCGGCCTCAAAACGCTCAGTCCTGACTTGAGTCTTTACGGGATCGATATTTCCGCCGGGGCGATCGACAAAGCGAAAGAATTGGCGCCGCAAGATGCAGCGCAATTCGTCGTCGGCGATGCGGAGGACTCACTGCCGTGGCCGGACGGAACCTTCGATCTGATCTTCGCGCGTGGGGCGGGGCTGTACAACCAACACTCCATGGACCGACCCGCCGCCATCGCCGTCATCGAAATGTGGCACCGGGCATTGAGACCTTCGGGGCGCTTCGTCTCGATCTTCTACTCGAACCCTGAGCTGTTCGGCAGCTACACGAACCCCTTGAAAGTGCGTTTGCCGTATAACCGCGCGCCGCGCCTGACTGACGCTGTCGATTTCACCGGCGGGAAGTACCACCACGATATCACCAGCTTTTTGTTGCCGTTTCGTAAAGCTAGTAATGTAAAGCTCGGCGAATACCGTTTCGTTCGAAACACACATATTCTCGACACGCGTTTGGTATCAGCCTCGAACGACCAAGAACTGTAAGATGATCGTCTACGAGAACCCCAATCATCAATTTGACGCTTCGGGTTATAACGAAACGTATACCGCTGATCGACAGCACTTCACACATCGCCAGACGTTTGAAGCGTTGGACGCGCTTTTCGCAGAGCACATTCGCCTCGACAGTCCGTTTTGGTGTTTGGACTTGGGCTGTGGACAAGGTCAGGTGGCGGCGAAAGTACGTGATATCGTTGCCCAGCGCGCCCCGGAGATGCTCGCTGACTCACGAATCTACGGTCTGGACCTCAGTCCTGTCGCCATCCGCCAATGTGATGTGTCGTACCCTGATCTGCTGTGGATCAACGACACCCTGCAGGATTTTCTCACGCGCCAGGACACGCGCTGCGACCTTTTCGGCCGCTTCGATCTGGTTATCAACAAAGGCGGTTTGACCTTCGTCGATTCCGAGGATGAGTACGACCAGTTGCTGACCGGCATACACGCGCTGCTGCGCGACGGCGGGCGATACTTGTACATCCAGAACAAGAACTTCTACGCCAAGTGGAGTAACCAGACCTGCCGGGGCTGGAGTCGCGATGTCTTTGACATCGCCGGCGAACGGATCAGTGCGCCGAGGATCATCGAGCACAGCGGCTACTTCATCCACGTCTACACCAGACAGCCCGAATCCGCAGGCGGCGCCTATCGGCCGGCGGCGGATGAACCACTGATGATCGAGTTCACGCTGAATACGGGGCAGGGCGAGGACTGGTTCGTCGGCGGGGATGAGATCATTGCCGGGCGAACGAAGTTCCTGTGCGGACCGCCGGATCGGTCCCGTTCGTTCATGTTTCAGGTTCCGCCCAAGGGTAGTCCCCAGACTCGCGCGCGACATGCTGAACTGGTTGCGGCAACGTCGGCGGCGCGCCGCGCGGGCGAGCCGGTGTTGGTCGTTCCAACACATCGCATCCTGCGCCCCGACGGCGGGCGCGGCGTCCTGACGCCGAAGCTGTACGACGAAATTTCCGGACAGGGCGTCAGCCCATTGCACTATCCGGCGGATTGCCTGACCACGCGCGAGTATTGCAACGTGGTCAACGAGTGGATCGCCGCGCGCCCGGATGCCATTCTGCTCGGTCTGGGGCTCGAGGATTATCGCCGTGACGCCGAAACCGCAACCCAGTTGATCGATCTCGATGAGTTCACCGTGCGCGTTGACTGGCTGACGTGGAAGCTTCAGCGCGAAACGCACGCGCGCCTCATCTGGCTGTGGCTCGAATTGGACCGGGACATCACCTCCTCCGACGGGCGGCGCGTGTACCGGCATGAGGATGCCCGCGCATTTCAGCAGGCGGTCGAGCCCCTCCTCCGCATGCGCGGGGTCCAGGTTGAGCAGATTGCCCACGGCAGTCTGATCTCCGGAGACCACCTCGATCTTCCTCGAACCGTCCAGCGCATTGGCGGGATGATCTGCAACGCGCTGAAGCAGGAGAGCGTCGCGCGATGAGCTATATCGCGGCTGAGTCAGCGACCATTCGCCGAAAGGACGGCTCGACAGTTCAGTTGACTGGGCCGCACGCCCAGCAGCTTTATCTACACCGCAACACACAGGATCTGTCGGTCAAATGGCTGCGACTGCTTGGCGGCCGGAATGAGTTTGAACGATCTCGCCAGCAGCAGATTGTGGATCGCCTTGCGGATGCCGAGCGTTCCGGCCGGAAGCGCGTGCTCCTGATCGGTGATTCGATCCGTATGAGGCTCCGCGACACGACGGGGTATGGGTTGCACACCTACAAATACCTTCTGGATCACGTTAATCTCACCCACATTCCCCACAATACAGGCGGCACGACGCCAGTTCTGCAGTACCTCAATGACTGGCTTTCATGTCGGCCTGAGATCGTTCACATCAACGCGGGGCTCCACGACCTGGCGACTGCAGCGCCCGACACGCAGCCGCATCGGTGTTACAACACGCCCGAGACGTATGCGTCGAACCTGCGCCGGATTGTGAAGTTGCTCAGGAACGCCGGCGTGCCGCACGTGATCTGGGGGCTCAGCACGCCCGTGCACGACCAGTGGCACACGACCAGCTGGCTACACCGCCTCAACAAAGACGTCACCCTGTATAACCAGATCGCCACGCAGGTCATGGCTGAGCTGGACGTCCCGATCAACGACCTGTTCCAGCCGATGCTTGATGCCGGCCTGGAGACGTGTCTCATGCGAGACGGGGTGCATCTGACACATACCGGCAGCACCCTGCTGGGTAGAATTGTCGCGGACCGGATTCTAACGGTGTGCTGATTCGTTTTGGAACAGCTCGTAGCTCGTAGCAGGCTTTGAGCCTGCCGTTACTTTAGGAACTTACACCCCCAGGCCAAAGGCCTGCTACCAACTCACCGCCATGTACTCGTACAACCCCGATCGACGCGGACTCAGTGAAGTCAAGCTTCTGAAGCTCGAGCCGTGGCGGTTGTATCCCAAGGGTGATGCGCTCAACGTCGAGTTTTTGAAGCAGCATCGCCCCGACAAGCCGCGCCTGACCCAAGACACGCCCATCGCTTCGATTGGAAGTTGTT
>JADFNO010000238.1 GCA_022563315.1 Planctomycetota bacterium
CCGGAAGAGGAGCCGAAGAAGGCGAAAACGCCGAAGAAACCCCGGCCGAAGAACGATCCGAAGATGGTCGAGGCCGTGCGCGAGTTGCGGGATCGTTTTCTTGACGAAGTGAACAGCGGGCGGTTGTTGCCGGGCGGGGAGTGTCAGGGGAAGTACGATGTGAGCCGGCCCCGGTTGCTGGACCCCCGGACGGCTGACCCCCGGACGGCTGACCCCCGGACGGCGGAAGGGACCACGGAGGTCGCGGAGAAACTTCGCCTGTTGGACGCAGCGTGAATCGATGCCGATCAATCCGGCCAATCAGTCAATCGGCAACGGATCGGCGGCGTCACCTGATTAATGGGACACGATGGCATCTACCAACGCTTTCTCGCCCATGCGGGAAGAAAAGGGGACGGGGGAAGAAAAGGGGACGGGAGTCTTTTTCGGGGGCGGGCGGTCAGTGTCGATTCTGGTTAAGAACAAGCAATAATGAACTTAGGTTCCCGAGGTGAGGCGTTACACTCGTGCTCGGAACGCTCGGCGGCGGCGCCCGGCGAAGGTCAACAAGTGGGTAATGTCGGATTGGAATGAGTGCACATGCACGGACCCGCCAGTCGTCTGCCCCAGCCCTGATCCCTTTGGTCGACCCCAGCTTCCGGCGACGTTTCCGGGGGCCGGGGTTTTTGTCGTAGACGGGTGGTTGATCGCAGCGGGCCGTGGAACTCATGACGACGCAAGGTCGCAACGAAGCCTAACGGGTCGGGCTGGTGCTTTGGCCCTGACAATGCACTAGGATTGACGCGCGATGAACCGGATACCAGACCGCCAAATACGTCGGTCGGGGGTTGATGCTGCGCGCGCTGGTCGAGGATGGGCCGAATGAGCTGGATCAAGCGGATCGCGGCCGAACCACAGGTCCAGAAGCTCGCCGAGCTTTTGGAGGGTGGGGAGACTGCGGCCGCGCGAGGCGTGGTGGGGTCCAGCACTGTCGTTCTGGCGGCGGCGCTGCGCCATCGGCTCGGCCGACCCATCCTCCTGGTGATGCCGCATCTGGATCAAGCGGACGAGGCGGTCGACGAGCTCGAGGCGATGGACGTTGACGTCGCAAGGTTCCCAGCCATGGAGCTGCTGCCCGGCGAGTCCAATGTCAATCTCGAGCTTCTGACCGAGCGGCTCCGGCTCGTGCGCCGCCTGCGTGAACAGGAGGTGCCGGCGGTGACGGTCGGGTCCATCCACGCCCTCATGCAAGCCGTGCCGCAGGTATCACAACTCGATCACCTGGTGCGCGTTGTCCAAGCCGGAGACTCGCTCGACCTCGCGGCGTTCGTCGATTGGCTGCACGAGGCCGGCTACGCCCGGGTAGAGACGATCGAGTCCCCGGGCGAGTTCACGATCCGCGGTGGGATCGTGGACATCTTCTCCCCGGGCGCTGCTCCGGCTCGCCTCGACCTGTTCGGCGACGAGGTCGAAGCGATCTACGAGATCGACCTGGACACGCTCGCCTCGGATCGGAAGTTGGAGTCGATCGAGATCGCCCGCGCCTCGGCCGAACCGCTGGAACTGCATGACGCCGACGAATCGCTGTGTCGGTATCTGCCAAACGACACAGTGGCGATCCTGGCGGAGATGATTGAACTGAACGAACAAGGTCGAAGCTACATGGATCGAGCGGTGGACGCCCGTGGCCTGTTCACGTGCGCCGAGATCATCCAGCAGCTCGCCGCCCAGTGCCACGCGATGCTCGAGGTCAATCAATACTCGCCGGGCTCGACACCGCAGGCGACCGTCAAGCTGCCGTTGCGATTGTTGCCGCCGTTTGCCGAAGATGCGTCGGACGCCGTCGTCGAACTGGGGGAGTTGGCCAACGATTTGGAAACGATGGTGCTGTGCCAGAACGAAGGCGAGGCGCAGCGGATGAAAGAGTTGCTCGAAGAATTCGCGCCTCAGGCCACGGTGGCGGTGTTCACGCAGTATCTGCACCGCGGGTTCATTTGGGAAGGGTCAAAGGGAACTCGGCTGGCGCTGGTTCCGCATCATGAGTTGCTGCACCGATACAGCGTTCGCCGGCGACTCCGCCTGGGCGCCTCGCGCGCGATGGATACGTTTCTTGATCTCCAGCCGGGCGATCTCGTCGTCCATCGCGATCACGGGATAGCGCGATTCATCCAGTTGCAGAGCATCAAGGGTCAGCGTCGTTCGCCGGAGGAGTTTTTGACGCTCGAGTTTGCCGGTACGGCGAAGCTGCACGTGCCGGCCTCGAAGATCGAACTCGTACAGAAGTACATTGGGTCCTTCAAAGGACGGCCTGAGCTTTCCCGGCTTGGGGGCGTCAAATGGGGCCGTCAAAAGGCCAAGGTGCAGGAAGCGGTCCGCGATCTTGCCACCGAGATGCTGCGCATTCAAGCGGCCCGGGAATCCATGCCGGGTATTCGCTATCCCGCCGACACAACTTGGCAGCGCGAGTTCGAGGCGGAGTTTCCGTACGAGGAGACGGATGATCAGCTCACCGCCATCGGTCAGGTGAAGCGCGACATGAGCGACCCGAAGCCGATGGACCGGCTCATCTGCGGCGACGTAGGGTTCGGCAAGACGGAGGTTGCCATCCGAGCCGCGTTCAAGGCCGCCGAATACGGCAAGCAGGTCGCAGTGCTCGTGCCCACTACCGTCCTCGCCGAGCAGCATGAGCGTACGTTCCGCCAGCGGTTCGCCGACTATCCGTTTCGCATCGAATCCATCAGCCGCTTCAAGACGAAGAAGCACCAACGCCAACTGCTGGACGCGGTGCGCAAAGGGCAGGTGGACATCATCATCGGCACCCATCGCTTGCTCAGCAAGGATGTGCGTTTCGCAGATCTCGGGCTGGTGATCATCGACGAGGAGCAGCGGTTCGGCGTTGAGCACAAGCAGCGCCTCTTGGAGTTTAGATTGACCGCCGACGTCCTGACGCTCAGCGCTACGCCGATTCCGCGAACGCTGCACATGGCGATGCTGGGGCTGCGCGACATCAGCTCACTGGCTACGGCCCCGCTCGATCGCCGCGCCATTGTCACGGAAGTCATCACGCCCGATCCACAGCGCGTCAAACATGCGATCGAACGCGAGCTGGCGCGGGACGGCCAGGTGTTCTATGTTCACAACCGCGTGTACAACATCGAGTCCGTCGCCGAGCAGGTTCAGCAGCTCGTTCCCGAGGCGCGCGTGTTGGTGGGGCATGGCCAGATGCCGTCGCGGCAGCTCGAATCCGTGATGTTGAAGTTCATGCGCCGGGAGGTGGATGTTCTTGTCTGCACGACGATCATCGAGTCGGGGATCGACATTCCGACGGCCAACACGATGTTCATCAACGATGCGCACATGTTCGGACTGTCGGAGCTGCACCAGCTTCGGGGCCGCGTCGGACGATACAAGCATCGAGCGTATTGCTACCTCATTTTACCGCCGGATCGTGTCGTGAGCGAAGTTGCGCTGCGGCGACTCAAGGCGATCGAACAGTTCTCGATGCTGGGGGCCGGGTTCAAAATTGCGATGCGTGATCTGGAAATCCGCGGCGCGGGGAATCTGCTCGGCCCTGAACAGTCCGGGCATATCGCGGTCGTGGGGTATGAGATGTACTGCCAACTGCTCGAACGGGCCGTCAGCGATCTGAAGGAGCAATCGCGCGCGACCTCGCTGGACACCACGATTGATCTGGCTATTGCGGGCGCGCTGCCGAAGGGTTACATCCCATCCGACATCCGGCGTCTTGAAGCGTATCGGCGCATCAGTCAGGCCGAGCGCATCCAGGATCTGGAGGGCGTCGAGCGCGACCTCGCCAGCGCTTATGGATCATTACCGCCAAGCGCCCAGACGCTCTTGCAGTTGGCTCAGCTGCGCGTGCTGGCGGCGGCGATCGGTATCCGGTCGATCACGCTTCACGAAGAGGATGTGATCTTCGCCACCGAGGAACCACAGGAGTTGCAACGGCGCATGGCCGGCGCTAAGGGCACGCTGAGACTTGTCGGCCAGGTTGATCGCAAGGGGCTGGCCCAGGTCTATTACCGTCCGCCGACAAACTACCTGGAATCCGACACGATTCTCACCATCTTGAACCACCGCTTGCGCAGCGAGTCCGAGAGCGCCGAACCCGCAATCGTTCGCTGAGCCCGTTACACTGCGGTCGATGCTCTCTTGGGTCATGCTTTTTGTCCAGGCGGCGCTGGCCGTCGTCGGCCTGCAGCTTCTGCGCCACAGTGCGCGAACTGCGACCGGTGTCGGCGG
>JADFNO010000071.1 GCA_022563315.1 Planctomycetota bacterium
GCGCCAGACATGCTTTTGCGGCGTATTCCCGTCCGCGATGATGCCCGAAAGCCGAGCCCGCCCGGCATCCGAAACAGTGATTGAAACTCCCGTGCGCATACCGCAGACTCGCACAGGCGCGGCTTAAGGGCACCTCGAAAAATGACCCGTTTGGCATGAAGCTCGGCGTGTAGCACAGTTCTCGCGGGTTACGAGCGGGGTTGGCGTCGGGGTTTTTGGTGTTCTTCGGCTCCGCGGCGGGTCTGTTTCGCCCTCAATGGGATCCCCAGGCAGACGCCTGCCCTGAATACCGTCACGGTGGCGCCGTCGCCGCGAGGCGCTCCAGTTGCACCAAGCGGCGCATGTTGTAGGCGAGGTTCTTCAGCCCGATCCGCGCCTTCGCCCGCACCAGCCCGATGCTGCGCACCAGCGTCCCGCCCATGTCGTTCGTCTGGGCCCCGAACACGTGCTCGACCCGCACCCGGACCTTCGAACGGGTCTTGTTGCCCCGCTGCTCCCGCTCCGAAAGCGGCTTGTTGCGATGGCCCTTGCGGTGGATCCGGCTCTTCAGGCCCTTCTCCTCCAGCTTCGCCTCGATCCCCGCCGACCGGTAGGCGCTGTCCGCCCACACATCCGAGGCCGTATTGTCCGCATCCAGGATCTCGTCCAGAACCTGGCTGTCGTGCACCGCCGCGTCCGTCACCTGGTAGCGCCGCACCAGCTTGTGGCGGCGGTCCACATTGACATGGTTCTTGTAGCCGTAGTGGCTCTTGCCGTGCTTCTTGGTCCACCGCGCATCCGTGTCCTTCTGGGACCGCTTGGCCGGCTGGTTCTCCCAACCCTCGGGCGTCTCGCCTTCCTTGATCCGCGCGTTATCGTCCCGGCTGTTGTGCTGCTTGGGAACCGGCACGATCGAAGCGTCGATGATCTGGCCGCCCATCGCCAGGTAGCCCTGTTGCTCCAGATAGCCGTCGAAGTCCTCGAATAACGTCTCGATCACGCCCGCCTGCGCCAGTTGTTCCCGGTAGAGCCACACCGTCTTGGCATCCGGAACCTTGTCCTCAAGCCCCAGCCCCAGGAACCGCATGAACGACAGCCGGTCGCGGAGCTGATACTCCACTTGATCGTCCGACAGGTTGTAAAGCGCACACAGAACGATCGCCTTGAACATCAATACCGCGTCCCAGGGCTTGCGCCCCGCCGCGGATTTCCTCGCCTCCGGCGCGGCGCGCCACACCGCCTCCAGAGCCGGACGGAAGTCCTCCCAACGGACCACCGCGTCGATCTTGGCAAGCGGGTCGTTCTTGGCGTCCAAGCCCGCATACCGGTTCGCAATGTCGAAAAACCCCATCTGGCTCATGGCCGCCCCCGATCCTTACCTCGCCGTTCCCGGATTCTATCAGATCAGGGAAAACAAAGGGGATTTTTAGAGACGCCCATATGCACATGGTCTCTCGAAAGAACACCCTTGACGATGGTCACGCCAAGCTCGGCGCAAACCTGCCGGATAATCTCGCGAATGCGTGCGCGCACCGCTCCCTCCAGCACCGCGTAGCGATACTTGGTGATCCAGACGATATGGTAGCGATGATAGAAAACGGTGTGCGCACCGGTGTCGTAGGGCATGCTGAACTCCTTGGAATCATGGACCCTTTTCGCCTGACGGCGGGGTCCATGATTCCAAGGAGTTCAGCATGCAGCGATTCGCCTTCGTGCTGAAGCAATTTCGTCTGGAAGACGAAGGTTTGAAACCAAGAAGGGGACAATCAATCGGAAATGACTTGTAGGTCACGTTCAGTTGCTATAGCCTTGCCGGAGGCAAGCCATATGGGGAATGCCGGTTAAATAGGTTGGAAAAAACGATTTGATCAATGCGCTATTGCGCCCGATGTTAAAGCGTGAAGGTATGTGCACGACGGCGCTACACATCAGGAGGACGCTTTGTCAAGCTCCGCAGAGACTGCCAAGGACCTGGCCAAAAATGGAACGGCGGAAAGCATTCAGCGCCTCGGCAACCTCGTTCGGATTCCCAGCCCGACGGGCGAGGAGCGCGAAGCGCAAAGGATGGTCGAGCAGTGCCTGGCCGAACTTGGCGCGGACGTCCAAGTGCATGAGCCGGATACGGAGCAACTGTTCTCGCGCTATCCTAACATCGCTCAATATCCGACACACTGGCAGCACGACCTCATCCTTCCCTACGAGAAGCTTCCCACCTTCGACGCCCTCAGAGAAAGCGGGTTGGAGTCGGTTCTCAATTATGACGGACGACCCAATGTCGTGGGTGTCGTCAAGGGCACCAGTGGCGGCAGATCGCTGATCCTGAACGGTCACATCGACACCGTGACCGTCGAGCCGGTGAGCGAGTGGACGAAAGACCCGTACGGCGCGGAAATCGAAGATGATCGAATGTACGGCCGCGGCACGTCGGACATGAAGGGCGGCGTCATGGCTGGCATCATGGCACTCACCTTCCTGACGCGTGCCGGCGTTAGGCTGCGCGGTGACGTCATCTTCCATTGCGTCGTCAACGAGGAGCACGCCGGCAACGGTACGCTGGACCTGGTCCGGCGCGGATACCTGGCAGACGCAGCGATCGTGCTGGAGCCGACGCATAACCGCGTGGCCGTGTCGCATACGGGCGGCCTCTACTGGCAGGTCACGGTTCCCGGCCGGCAGGTATCGCCCGGCGCTCGGTGGAGAGACGGCAAGCTCGACGGGGTGAGCGCGATCGAGAAGCTGCCAAACGTCATCCAGGCGCTCCTCGATCTGGAGCGTGGCTACAACCAGCGGCGCGGCGCGCCGAGTGCGAACGACGGCCGCGCGTTGCTTTCCCTCGTGATGGGGAAGGTCGGCGGCGGCACCTACGAAACCGCGACCGCACGGGAGGCGGTATTGCGCGGGAGCGCATATTTCGCCCCCGATGCGGGCAGCGTGACCGATGTCATGATGGATTTCCGCTCGAGCATCGAGAAGGCCAATGCCGCCGATCCCTATCTCTCCAAGAACAACGCGCGCCTCGAGTTCCTGCATCACGACGACAGCGCCGATCAGCCGCCGGACATCGCAGTGGCCGCGGAGATGTGCGAGCTGCTGGCTGAGCGCGGCGACGACGCCAGAATTCACCCAGGGCCATTCTGCTGCGATATGCGCCACTTGGTGAACCAGGGAGCGGTGCCATCAATCATTTTCGGGCCAGGTGCTATCGCCCAGGCGCACAGGTCTGACGAGTACATCAATCTTCGCGAGTATCTGGGGTGCATCGATCGCTTGATCGCCTTCATCCCGCGATGGTGCGGCGTGGAGGAAGTCCACTGATTGGTGGCAGGTGAAGGGAACTTGAAGTGTCTGCATTGTGTGAGAGTCGTTATGGAACAGTGGCACGAGGCATCGTTCCAGGCCATCGATACGCGCGCAGCGAGGGAGAAGCTCGCCAGGCCGGCCTAACGCACACTTACCTCCGCGCCCGCCGCCCTTTCGACGAACACGACGGCGGTGGAGTCGGCTTCGAAAGACCCGTGAGGACGCGGGAGGCAATTGACGCTGTCCGTTGCGGGTCACGCCGCTCCTGCAATCTTGAAATGCAGTAGGGGGGCGGAGCATGGCGTGCCATCCTCCGAGCTCGGAGACGATTGAACGGGCGGTGACACTTGCGGCGGCCAATCGCGATGAAAGCATCGAACGGCTGTCCGAGCTCATCAAGATCCGCAGCCTGACCGGCGAGGAAGGCGACGCCCAGGAATACATGGCAAAGCGGCTGCGCGAGATAAGCGCCGAGGTGCACGTCGTCGAGCCGGACGTTCCGGCGATGTTCGAGGCTTTCCCGAACATTGCACAATACCCGACGCATTGGCAGCACGATCTGATCCTGCCCTATGAGCAACTACCCACCTACGAGGCCCTTCGAGACAGCGGGCTTGAATCCGTCCTGAATTATCGCGGCCGTCCCAACGTGGTCGGCGTGGTTCGCGGGACGGGTGGCGGCCGCTCGTTGATCCTGAACGGCCACATCGACACCGTGACCGTCGAGCCGGCGAATGAATGGAGACGCGATCCGTTCGGTGGCGTGATCGAGGACGGCCGAATGTACGGTCGCGGCACAACGGACATGAAGGGCGGCCTGATGGCCGGGGTGATGGCGCTGACATTCCTTCACCGCGCGGGCGTTCGGCTGGCCGGCGATGTGATCCTGCAGAGCGTCGTCAACGAGGAGCATGCCGGCAACGGGACACTCGATCTCGTGCGCCAGGGTTGGCAGGCCGACGCGGCGGTGGTGCTGGACGGAACCGACAATCGGATCGCCGTCAGCCATCCGGGGGGACTGTATTGGCAGGTGACGATCCCCGGAGTGGTACGTCCGCCGGGCGCGCGGTGGGAGGCGGATCACCTTGCAGGTGTGAGCGCGATCGAGAAACTGCCCCACATCGTCGATGCCCTGTTGGAGCTGGAACGTGCCTACCACGCACGCGCCGTAGATCACCCGCACGAGCGGGGCCGGGCGCCGATGACGCTCGTTATCGGCAAGGTCGAGGGGGGGCACTACGAGACGGCGACCGCCGGTGAAGTGGTACTGCGCGGCTGCGCTTACTTCTCGCCGAAGGCCGGCGATATCCTGACCGTCATGCAAGGCTTCCGCGACTGCATCGCCGTGGCCAATGCGGGCGACGAGTTCCTATCCCGCCATCCTGCCAAACTGCACTTTCTGCATCACGACGACGCGACCGATCAGGACCCGGATATCGAGATCGCCCGGCATGCCGCGGCAGTGCTCGAGAGACGGGGCGCCAACGGCGCGGTGCGGCCGGGACCCTCGGCATGCGACATGCGCCATCTCGTCAATCAGGGTGGCATTTCGTCGATCATCTTCGCACCAGGCTGCTTCGGGCAGGCGCACAAGATCGACGAATATATCGAACTCGACACCTACACCGCCTGCATTGAGCATCTGATCGAGATGATCGTCAGCTGGTGCAACCTGGAGGCCGAAACGGCGCCGTTCGCCGCGGATGAAGAGGCAAATTGCCGCTAGTACGCACGACAGGCACTGCTCGCGGCGCAAGCCGCAACCCGGTCAGTATGACCAGGTCAAGATGGGGAGATGTGCATGGAAATAGCCAAATGGCGACGACGCTAAGATGATGAATTCGATGGAGTATTCGCAGATAACGCGAGGGGCCTGCTGACTGGATACAGAAACTAGAAGACGAAAGGAGATCCATATCTGAGCGTCTGGCAAGTAATTAAGCATTACTGCGGAACGCGTCGAAGAGGATCGAAAAGACCTGAGAGGATGAAGTGATGAATCGAACCAGAAACATAACCTTTCCGTCAATGAGGCGGACGCTCGGTGGCGTCCTGCTCGCGTTGGTGCTTCCACTTGGTGTGGCCAGCGCTCAGGAGCGAGGGGGCATTATCTACGTTGCGTCCGACACACCGCCGGTGGGTCTGGATCCACATATCGCGATCGCCTATTCCTCGTTGGCCGCGTACGAGCACGTCTACGAAACTCTGTTCCGCTACGACGCCGACATGAATCTCGTGCCGGCGCTCGCCGTCTCGGTCGAGCAGCCGGACGACGTCACCTACGTATTCAAGCTTCGCGAAGGCGTCGTCTTCCACAACGGCGAAGTTATGGACGCCAATGCCGTTAAGTTCA
Source organism: Planctomycetota bacterium (assembly GCA_022563315.1). Classification (GTDB taxonomy): domain Bacteria; phylum Planctomycetota; class Phycisphaerae; order Phycisphaerales; family SM1A02; genus JADFNO01. The sequence continues at coordinate 5,633 of JADFNO010000071.1, forward strand.
GCTTCGACCGGATCCTCGATCCCAACACTGCGTCACCACGGGGCAGCACGTTCGAAACCATCGAGTCGGTTACGGTCATCGACGACTACACCGTCGAGATCAAGGTGAAGGAACCATTCCCGGCGTTCCTAACGCTCATATCGGCGACCAACTATGCGGCGATCGTGTCACCGAGAGCCGTCGAGGAGCATGGCGATTTGCAGAGAGTGGCGATTGGCACGGGTCCATTCCGCCTCGTGAAATACGAGACCGGCGCGCGCATCGTCTATGAACGCTTCGACGACTATTGGGACGAGGGCAAGCCCTATGTTGACGGTCTCGAATTCACGTTCACGCGTGACGAAACCACGCGTATCGCTGCGCTTCGCCGCGGAGCCGTCCAAATCGGATGGGTGCGCGAGCCGCGTCTCGCGTCCCTGCTCAAGGACGAGCCGCATCTCAACATTCAGCAGGCTGCTCCAATTCGGCATCAGCGCCTGTTCATGCGCACTGACCAACCGCCGTTCGATAATGTACTGGTTCGGCAAGCCTTGTCGGTTGCAACCGACCGGGACGAGATCATTAAGACGATCCTGCTCGGCTATGGCACACTGAGTGCGTCGGTGCCGCCCGGCGTCCCGCCTTACGCGGTCCCTGCGGACGAAGTCGGGAGTCTTCCGTATCAGCAATACGATCCCGAGCGCGCGAAGAAGCTTCTCGCCGAAGCGGGCTACCCGGACGGGTTCGAGTTCACACTTCTCTCGTCCCCGCACGGGTTCGACTACATCACGACGGCTGAAGTGCTCCAGCAACAGTGGTCCAAGGTAGGCATCAAGGTCAACATTGAGTCGGTGGACTGGGGCGCGGCGCTCAGTAGATGGCGCAAAGGGGCATTCACTGCCTTCCTCATCGCGAATGCCTGGGCACCGGACCCCAGCAACTACGTGGAGATGTTCCACAGCCAGTCCGACTCGAACTACTACGGCCATAACGATCCGAAGCTCGACGAACTACTGGATCAGCAGGCGACGGTCGTGAACCTCGAAAAGCGCACCCAGCTTTGGCGGGAGATCCAGGCCTATATCGCGGAAACGGCCCCGGCGCTTTACCTCTACGGCATGACGCCGCGCTACGAGGTCGTGAATGTCGCCGTCGAAGGCTACAGGTTCATGCCGAACGCGTCTCGTTCGTATCTGCGTGAAGCTTGGCTGAAGAAGTAGGGGGGACGGCTGAGTAAATCGGATGCTGAGGTATATCGCCCATCGCCTGCTCGGCTTGATACCGGTGCTGATCGGTGTCTCCCTGCTGGTGTTCCTGTCTGTCTGGGTAATTCCCGGCGACGTAGTGGACATCATGATGGGAGACGAGATGGCGCAATCCGCCGCGGCCATCGAGCGGCTGCGGGCGCAGATGAACCTCGATGAGCCGATCCACATCCGGTATCTGACGTGGATCGGCAACGTATTGCAGGGCGATCTTGGCGTCTCGCTGATTTCCGGAGAACCGGTGCTCGACCAGATTTTGCGTCGGGCACCGGTCAACTTCCAGCTGATGCTGATGGCGATGTTCTTCATCATCGTGATCGGCATTCCGCTCGGCACGCTTGCCGCCTACAAGCAGTTCACCTGGATCGACAATACCATCCGGATCGGTGCGATTTTCGGCTATGTGATCCCGAACTTTTGGCTTGCAACGATCGCCGTTCTTATCGTCTCGTTGTATTTCCCCCGCTCCGGCGTCCTGCATTACGTGCCCTTCAGCGAGGATCCGATTGCGAATATCCGGGGATTGCTCCTCCCCGGGTTGGTTCTCTCGCTTACCACCGTCACGTACATCGTTCGACTGACACGCGCGACCGTCCTGGACGCGCTGCGCCAGGACTATGTGCGAACGGCTCGGGCAAAGGGCCTTTCCGAGCGGATCGTCATGACCGTGCACGTGATTCCGAACTCGATGATCCCCGTCGCGACGGTTCTTGGGATCCAGGTCGGAGTGCTCATCGGGGGTCTCGTCCTAACAGAAGAAATCTTCATGTTGCCAGGAATTGGACGCATGATACTTCTATCAATCGAATCTCGTGACTTCATGGTACTTGCGGGAAGTATCCTATTCGTGGCAGTTATCTTTGTCTTAGTGAATCTTATTATAGATATTTTGTATGCATTCCTCGATCCGCGGATCAGGTACTGAGGCACGAAACACCCATGCATGACACTCGTACGATTTCCCGCACCGACGAACGGCCGCCTGACGCGGCAGGCTCTGATGATGCGGTCGCGGAGACCGACCAGGTTCTGTCTCCAACCCGGCTTGCATGGAAAAGTTTCCGACGCAGCAAGCTCGGTCTGGTCGGTTCTCTGATGGTGTTGTTGCTGATCGTCATTGCGATTGGGGGCGAGCAATTCTCGCCATACGATGCCTACTCCATGGACTCGAGCGTCTCGCTGGAGCCACCGAGCCTCGCGCATCCGGCCGGGACCGACCGGTTCGGCAGAGACCAACTCACTCGCCTCATGGAAGGAACGCGTATCTCGATGTTGGTCTCTTTCGTCGCAGTAGTCTTGTCGCTCGTGATTGGGATTCCCTTAGGGTTAATCGCCGGATACTATGGCGGGCTCGCGGGCACAGTGATAATGCGCGGCGTAGACGTGGTGTTCGCCTTCCCGACGATTCTGCTCGCGCTAATGCTCGTGGCAACCCTGGGCGCCAGCCTGCCGAATCTAATCTTAGCGATTGCGGTCATTTTCCAGGCCAACGTCGTGAGAATTGTGCGGGCGTCGGTCATGAGCGTGAAGGAGCGCGAGTTCGTCGAAGCGGCTCGCGCGGTCGGTGCGCGTGACAGCGTGATCATGGCCCAGTTTATCCTCCCGAACGTGCTGTCACCCGTTATCGTCCAGGCCACCTTTCATTTGTCGTTGGCCATTTTCATCGAGGCGGCACTCAGCTTCCTCGGGCTCGGGACGCAGCCGCCCACGCCGTCCTGGGGGCTGATGCTCAACGAGAGCCGAACGTTCATGGAGTTCGCCCCATGGCTGACGATATTCCCCGGCCTCGCGATCATCTTCGCGGTGCTCGGTTTCAATCTCATGGGCGACGCGCTTCGCGATGCTTTCGACCCACGACTGAGCCAGCGCTAAGCGATGACAGAAAGAGCCCCCAAACCCTGCGATTCCAGCGTCGTGTTGCGCGTGCGTGACCTGCGCACACATTTCTTCACCAACGAAGGGGTGGTGAAGGCCGTCGACGGCGTCGACTTCGAGATCAGGAGGGGAGAGATACTCGGCATCGTCGGCGAGTCCGGTTCGGGCAAGAGCGTCACGGGTCTCTCGCTCATGCGGTTGGTCGCGTCGCCGCCTGGCCGGATCGTTTCAGGGCAGATCGAGTTCGGCGGCCGGGATTTGGTCGAAGCGAGTACCACCGAGATGCAGGATATCCGGGGCCGCCGGATGTCGATGATCTTTCAGGACCCGCTGACCAGTCTCAACCCGGTGCTGCGCATCGGTTACCAAGTGGGCGAGGTCTTCAGGTATCATCTCGGCCTCAGCCGATCCAAGGCGCTGCACCGTGCGGTCGACATGCTTCGCGCAACGGAGATTCCCTCGCCGGACCGGCGCGCTCAGAGCTACCCGTACGAATTGAGCGGCGGCATGCGCCAGCGCGCGATGATCGCCATGGCGCTCGCGTGTGAGCCTGAGCTGCTCATCGCCGACGAGCCGACGACGGCTCTCGACGTTACCGTCCAGGCCCAGGTCCTGGAGCTGATGAAGACGATCTGCCGCGAACGCCAGACGGCGCTCTTGCTCATCACGCACGACATGGGCGTCGTGGCGCATATGTGCGATCGGGTGGCGGTGATGTATGCCGGAAAAATCGTCGAGTATACCGACGTTCACACGCTCTTCGCACGACCGGCACACCCTTACACGGCGGGATTGCTGCGGTCCCTTCCGCGGCTCGGCGCTAAACTCCGTCGCCTTGCCTCGCTCGAGGGGCAGCCGCCGCGCCTGACGCGCCTGCCTGCGGGGTGCGCCTTTGCGCCCCGTTGCCCGAGGGCGCAGGACCGCTGTCGCGAGGTGGCGCCGGATCTCACCCGTCTGGGCAATGGGCATCAGTTTCGATGCCACTTCCCGCTCGAGAACGATAAGGAGCCCCAAGCATGACCCCGCTCCTCGAGGTTCGCAACCTGCACAAATACTATCCCGTCGGGCGCAATTCACGACTGAAGGCGGTCGATGACGTGAGCCTGAGCATCCAGCCGGGCGAGGTGCTGGGCCTTGTCGGCGAGAGCGGCTGCGGCAAGACGACATTAGGCAGGGTGATCCTAAGCTTGCAGCCCGCCACCTCCGGCGAGGTCGTCTTCGACGGCATCGACGTTTTGTCGCTGCAGGGCAAGGATTTGCGGCGGCTGCGGCGCCGGATGCAAATCGTCTTTCAGGATCCCTACTCGTCGTTCAATCCGCGGATGACGATCGGCGCCGCACTGTCTTTCCCGATGAAGGTACAGGGAATGCATCGCGGCAACGAAGAAGAGCGGGCGGTCGAGCTTCTGAACCGTGTGGGCCTCGATGGTTCCGTGTTGAACCGGTATCCGCACGAGTTCTCCGGCGGTCAGCTCCAGCGTATCGGCATCGCCCGTGCGCTCACGCTCGACTCCGATTTCATCGTTGCCGATGAACCTGTCTCCGCGCTCGACGTGTCGATCCAATCGCAGGTCCTCAACCTCTTCAAGGACTTGCAGGAGGAATTGAATCTCACCTACCTGTTCATCAGTCACGACTTGGGCGTGGTTGAATTCATCAGCGATCGCGTCGCCGTTCTTTACATGGGCAGGCTTGCGGAGATTGCCCCTACCGAGGATTTGTTCGGCGACCCTCGGCATCCCTATACGCAGAGCCTTCTGGCAGCCGTTCTTCACCCGGATCCGACGTTGGAGAAGTCGAAGCCGTCCATGGCCATTGAGGGCGAGATCTCCACGCCGATCGATCCGCCGCCGGGTTGCCGATTCTACGGGAGGTGTCCCAAGCGCATGGATATCTGTCGCGTGCAGGACCCTCCTATGGTGTCGATCGGACCGCGCCACAGTGCTGCTTGCTGGCTCCACGCGTGACGCGGGTGCCGACCCGACCCTCGCCAGCGAGCAAAGTGCCGACATCGCCGGGTCAACCCCAGAGTCCTCGAGTCCACATGAAGGAGAAAGCCAATGAATATGCCGTTCCACGCCGATCTGATCCTTGCGCATGGTACCGTTCTTACCGTGGATTCGAACGACAGCGAGGCCGAGGCGGTCGCTGTTAAGGATGGCCGCATTCTGGCGGTCGGAAGCGACAATGAGGTGTTTGCTTGGCGGGGGCCGGAAACCGAGATTCTTGTCTGCAGCGGTCGCACCGTCGTCCCAGGGTTCAACGATTCCCATACGCATATGGCGAGCACGGGAGAATTCTACCTGAACCCAAAGGCGCTCAATTGCGCCTCCGAACTGAATCCAACCATCCCAGACCTGATGCGCAGCCTGGCAGAGCAGGTGGAGAAGACACCCAAGGGCGAATGGGTCGGCGGACGCAACCTTGACCCGAACACGCTGACCGAGGGGCGCTGGCCGACGCGCTGGGAGCTCGACGAGGTCTCACCAGACCACCCCGTGGTGCTATTCCTGCGCGGATTCCACGCCCATGTGGCGAACAGCAGGGCGCTGGAACTGGCGAAGGTCGACCGCGATACCCCCGATCCGGAAGGGGGCGTCATTGACCGCGATGCCGCGACCGGCGAGCCGACCGGCGTGATGCGTGATGCGCCTTTCATTCAGGCGGTCCTGCCGCCCACCAACCTGACGAGCATGAAACGCGCCCTGGGCGAGGTGAGCGAGCTTTACGCGGAGCTTGGGATCACCTCCAGCGCCGATGCCGGGGCGCCATCAACCCCAGATTCCTACCGCGCGTTCCAGGAATGCATCGACGAAGGGACGCTTCAGATCCGGACCTATCTGATGATCCGTGAGGCGTTCCTGCGCAAACACGATATCGGCCTTCGGACCGGGCACGGCAACGACCGCCTGCGTATGGGCGCCATGAAGATCTTCGTCGATGGCTCGATCCAGGCCTTCACCTGCGCGTTTCACGAACCGTATATCGGCAAGAGTACCCGCGGCCTCGAGGGCCTGAACTACTCGGTCGATCAGCTCAATGATCTCGTTGCAGAGGCTCACCGCCTCGGATTCCAGGTGGCGATGCATGCGCAGGGCGACTACGGTATCGAACTCGCGATCGATGCGGTGGAGAACGCGATGAACCGCTATCCACGCGAAAACCCCCGCCATCGCATCGAGCACGTGCTCTGCCCGACCGAGACCGACCTCCGGCGCATCCGCGATCTCGGCATCGTGCCGAGCTTCTACGTCTTCCATCCCTGGTTCTGGGGCGATCAGCACATGGACAACTTCATCGGCCCCGAGCGGGCGGCCCGTATGGTGCCGGTTCGCACCGCGCTGGAGCTCGGCATCCCCGCCTGCGCGCACTCGGATGCGCCGGTCTGCACGCCGAATGACCCGGTCTGGCCATCAAACCCGCTCTGGGGCATGGCCTGCGCAGTGACACGCCGGACCCGCGGTGGACGGGATATCGGCATTGACGAGCGCATCACTCCCGCCCAAGCGTTGCGCATCTACACCATCAACGGTGCGTACGCCTCGTTCGAGGAGGATATCAAGGGCTCGCTCGAGCCGGGCAAGCTCGCGGACATGGTCGTGCTCGAGACCAATCCGCTGCATGTGGAGGACCCCTGGGAGATCCGCAATATCCGCGTGGAACGCACGCTGCTGGGCGGCAAAACCACCTATGCAGCGTCGTGATCATTGCCACCCATTGCGGGTCTCGCTGCGCCCAAACGCGCACCGCCGCGCATGTTCAGTGACGCCCAAAGCCGTGCTCCGGTCGTCGGGTCGACTGATTGGCCCTGGATCGGGTGTCCGCAGGCGAACGCGCCGCTGTTGCCCTGACACGCGCAACGTGGTGCCGAGCTTACCAGTCCCACGCATGGGCATGTCCGGCATGGGCGGCGCGCGATGGCACGATGGACGCCGCGTGTCGTCGGTGAGCTTTTCGCAGTCGTCTTCGGGGCGGTTGGGAAGTTGTGAACACCAGGCCGCCCGGCGCCGGGAAGTTTACTAGTGAGATCGGTCCAGGGCGCTTGGATTAACTGGCCACCTTATCAGATCGTTTGCATCGCGCTGGCGACCTCGTTGGTGGTGACGGGCGATTTGTTTCTCTACACGGTCCTGCCGCTCCATTACGAGCGTCTGGGCCTTACTGCATTCCAGGTGGGCGTGTTGTTGTCGATTAACCGCTGGGTGCGGCTGGTCTCGAATGTCATTGCGCACCACTTCCTCAGCCGCGGTCCTGTACTTGGTTGGCTACTGTTGATGCTTGGCCTCGGGACGCTGTGCATGCTCGTCTATTCGATCATGACTTCCTTCTGGCTCTTGCTCGCGGCTCGGATCACTTGGGGTATCTGCTTCTCGTTCCTGCGGCATGTGGGGATCTTCACAGCGATGCACGTGGCATCCTGTGGGCGGGTCATGGAGCGGCTCGGATGGTTGCGCGGGCTGTCGGCGCTCGGAATGTTTGGTGGCGCGTTTTTGGGAGGCTGGGGTTACGACGAATTCGGCTACACCTCGGTCCTGCTTGGTTTCGCCATTCTGTCACTTGCCGCGTTGCCCTTTGGATGGCTCTCGCAAACGGGCCGCGCCAGCGCAGCGGCCGGGCCAGCCGCCGACATCCCTTTGCGAGCGGCCGGCGCGCGTGTTTGGTTGCTGAATGGATTCATTATCGGTTTCGTGGGATCCGGGATATTGATGGCCACTCTTGGGCTTCTGCTACAGGAAGCCATGGGAGATCAGATTCGGATGCCCGGAGGCGCCGTTGGGGTTGCGACGCTGACTGGAGTTCTCCTCGGTGGCAGGGCGGTGCTCGATGGCCTGGCTTCTCCGATCTTTGGAGCAGCTTTCGATCGCGTGACGCTTCGTTGGCTCGAGGGCGGCCTCTATCTTTTGGGCGCGAGCGTCCTTGTGCTCGCTGGTATCATGTTCACGCCATGGGTGCTCATCGTTGCCGTTACCATTGTTTTTCTCTGCACCACCTCGCTCAGCCTGATGATGACGACGCAGGCTGCATCGGCCGGGTCGCGCACCTTGGCAGCGTTTGTAACCGCGTACGATCTCGGTAGCGCGAGCGGGCCGTTGATTGGCTGGAGCTTGGTGCACTTCGGTCTCGACGTGCGAGTGGTAATTTGGGTTGCCGCCATCGCCTATCTCATGATTGGAATCGGCTGGATTGTACACGCCGTTCATCCGCGCTGGTGATTGCGCGGCCAGGCTCGCCGCGGGTGTTGTCACGTTGTCTAATTTGGAGACGTTGCGGTCGGCCACTTGTTTCATGAAGCGGCAACCGCCGCACACCATCCATTGAACGCTGCCGCGCGGAACGTTCTGAGGGTGCGGCGGGAGATGAGGTGGCGCTGGACGGCGAACTGATTGTAGACGGCGGCGTGGGTCGACAGGAAACGCTGCGCGGATCCTGCCGACTTGAACCGCTGCATCCGCCGTTCGCGTTCGGGCCGTCGGCGATGGAGGTTGTTCTTCAGGATCGAGTTGACGGATTTGTAGGACCATCCATGGATCTCAAGCGCCCGCAGGCAGGCGGCCTCCAGAGCGTCCCGGCCATGGGGCTTGGCCAACCGGACGATGCCGAGGCAGGATCGAAAGCCTTGTTCGGGGTGCGTGCGCTCGCGCAGGATCACATCGACCAGTGTCGCCGTATTGGGGCCGATCCGGGTCGCCTGGCGCTTGATCTCGGCCGGTGTCCAGCCGGCATAGCGCCGATGGCTGGCCGGCATATGCTCCGGCACGGTCGTGTGTCGGCGGTTGGCTGACGTGCGCACATGCGACGCAACCCGCTGGCCGTCATGGAAGATCTCGACCGTCTTGGCAGTGAGCCGGGCCCAGAGCCTCTTCTTCAGCAGCTGGTACGGGACCGAGTAGTAGTGCCGGTCGACCTCGACATGGTAGTCGAGCCCGACCCTGCGCTCCTGCCACTCGGCGTACTCGTAAGGCTCCGCAGGCAACGGCTTCAGCGCCGGTCTGTCCATCTCATTGAACAGGTCCCGCCGGCTGGCGCCGAGATGCCGGGTCACCTTGCCGTTGAGCCCGTCCAACAACTCCCGGATCGCCGCGTTCAGCTCGGCCAGGGAAAAGAACCGCCGCCCCCGCAGCCGCGCCGCGATCCAGCGCTGCACCACCTGCACGCCGACCTCGACCTTCGCCTTGTCACGTGGTTTGTAGGGCCGCGCCGGCACGACGGCGGTGTCGTAGTGCGCCGCCAGGTCCGCGTAGGTGCGGTTGACCTTCGGTTCATAGAAACAGGCCTTGGTGACGCCGGACTTGAGGTTGCCGGAAACGATCTGACCGGGCACGCCGCCGAAGAACGCCATGGCGCGGACGTGCGAGCCGATCCAGTCCGGCAGCGTCTGGGTCCAGGTTGCCTCGGCAAACGTATAGTTCGAAGCGCCCTTAAGTGTGGCTTGCCCATATCTGACCCCTATATCTGCTCTCAAGCAGAGGGAATCACAAAAAAGGCGCCATGGGAATCCTGAATCTGGTTGCGCCAGACATGCTCTAGCCCGGTAATTCAATCACGCCGATGGCCAAGGCCTTGACGTGCGCCGTGCTACACCAGCAACGCTCACTGGCGTCGGTGGGCGCCCTATTCGCTAGCCTACTTGTTAATAGCCGCCCCGACGGCGACCCCGACAATCAATCCAGTGACAAGCGCGGCCCCCGCGTTACCGCGATCGCGACTGTAATTGTTATTGACAACGACGGTTTTTGATCCGCCACGACCGCGACCCCTGTGTCGGCTTTGCCTATGCCCCTTCTTTCCGCGGTGCTTACCCCCGACGAGCAACAGGTTGGGTTGCTCGGCGGAATAAATGCCAGTCGAGGCATTTGGCGAAATCGCCGCTGCATCTACGGCTGGCAGCACGAAACCTAGTGCAATTACGATGGCCGTTGCCGCTTTGAGTGTGGACCGCATCATTGGCCCTCCTCCGTCAGACCAAACGACTCGCGCAACTCGCCCCATTCGGTGAGCAGCTTCTCGCAATTGAGCCCCTCAGCCTTTTCGTTGGAGCCGTTACCAACACCAACTGCGAAGACGTAGGCGGCATCGGTGCCCATGTCCTGCGCAACGAAGTTGAAGACCATACGAACGTCTTCTTTCATCTCCTGCTGGTCAGCCTCGCCCACGCAGAGAAAAGTCTTCCCGACGCCCCTCCCAAAATCAAAAGCCTTCCCCATCTCCTCCGTGGTCAGAGAGCCGATAACATTTTCCTGCGCCTGCGCGGTGGCGGTCCAGACAGTCAACGACGCAGCCACTACGGCTGCCGACAGAATGTATTTCATGGCGTGTTTCCTCCCGTACTGTCCTACCCGACATTCCCCATTTGGCGTTCCTTCCGTGAGCCGGCCTCGGGCATCAGGAAGAAGTGGCCGCCCGATTCCGGCGAGTAGGGATCATTGACCGAACCACATCGTGGCCGGAACTGTCAGAACTGACAGTTTCGGGAAGATTCTCTGCCAGGGCACGGATGGGAATGGGCGGGGAATTGGCGGATTGAGCCGTCATGCGAAGGTCGGCTTGTGGCACAAAGTTGCCGTTCGCTGCCCACCAAGGCTAGGTCGGCCTATCGCCGGATAACCGACCGTCGGGCCGGAGAGGCCGCACAGCGCCCCTGTACACCCCGCCGAGGGC
>JADFNO010000005.1 GCA_022563315.1 Planctomycetota bacterium
TCATCTCCGACCCCGCTAAGTCAGCCCTCATCTACGCGCGAAACACCGGCGTGGCTCAGCGGCATCTATGCCGGGGTTTGTCTGTACTTCTTTCTCTCGGCCATCAACGTCATGGGGGCTGGGCTCAAGACGTTGGGCAAGCATAGCGATTGGCTTGAGCGGATCCTGTCGATGGGGTCGAATCCGTTTGCGGCTTTACTCGGCTCGGTGCTCGTTACATCAATCGTCCAAAGTTCCTCGTTCACGACCTCGCTGATCATCACGCTCGTCGCCTCGGGCCAGATGCCGGTGGAGACGGCCATCTATGCGATCATGGGCGCTAACATCGGCACGAGCGTCACGAACATCATCGTTGCGCTCGGCAGCGTGCGCATCCGCGAGCAATTCAGGCGTGCGTTCACAGCCGCGCTCGTTCATGACATATTCAACTGGCTGACGGTCGCGATTATATTTCCGTTGGAGTGGATATCGAGCGCTGTACGGAATGACGTCGGCTACCTCACACTTTTCTCGACCAAGCTAACGGCGATGTTGGGGCTTCAACCAGTCCCCAAGCCCAACAGCCCGATCAAAGTAATCACCAGACCGGTCGTGAACGTCGTTGACTGGCTCGGCGAACGAATGCTCCACATTCTTGACTGGTGTGGTGCGCTCCTTTCGAAGCTCCAGTTCCTGGGAATCGACAAGTTCGGCCATTGGATAAGAGACGGTATCCAAACGAATCCGAATGCCTGGACGGGTTCGATCGTCGCCGTTTTCGGTCTCCTGCTACTCTTTGCAGCGTTGATTCTGATGGTCAAGAACCTCAAGGGCGCCTTGCTGCGGAAGATCGAGGGGCTCTTCACAAGGGTGTTTTTCCGGAACGACCTGATGGCCTACATCGTCGGGACAATCACGACGATTCTCGTTCAATCCAGCTCTGTCACCACGAGTCTGATTGTCCCCTTAGCGGGGGCAGGGATCGTCAAGCTCAAGCGCGTATACGCTTACACGCTTGGGGCGAACCTCGGCACGACGGTTACGGGCGTGATCGCCGCCACCGCGAATCCGGTCGCGGGAGCCGTGACGGTTGCGATTGCACATGTGACGTTCAATATCGTGGGCACCATCATCTGGTATCCGCTCAAGATGGCGCCCATCGGCATCGCGACTTGGTACGGCCGACTCGCTTCCGAATCCAAGCGTTATGCTTTCGGATTCTTGTTTCTTGCATTTTTTGTAGTACCTGCTCTCGGTTGGCTGCTTACGCAGCTTTTTCTCGGACGCTCGGGTGGACCCTAAGGACCTTTAAGCATGTTCAAGCAGTTACTCTCGGCGTTGAAATCCGGCGATGTGCTCGATCAAGCGTTCTCCGAGTTGGCGGAGATGCTCGATCATTCGCAGTGGATGTTCGTCCGTGCCAACGAAGTGCTGCGCCGCAAAGTCGAGGCGGACGAGGTCAAGGACTCGCTGATGCGGCGCGACAAAGCGGTCAACGAGTTGCTGCGCTCGATTCGACGCAAGATCGTCCGTCATTTGACGATCAATCCCGGTGGTGATGTCGCAGCCTGTCTGGCGCTGATGAGCGTGGCCAAGGACGCGGAGCGCTTGGGTGACTATTGCAAGAACGTGTTTGAAGTGGGGCGGTTCTATACCGAGGACTTCAATGTCCCGCGATACCAGGAGCCGTTGGAAGTTGTCCGCGAAGATGTGGAGCGATTGTTCGACAAGACGCGGAGTGCGTTCGCCGCATCGGATGACGGGGCCGCCAAGGAGGCGATCAAGGTCGCAGACACGATCGGGGATCGATGCGATGAAGTGATCGAGCAGTTGTTGGTCGACACCGCCAGCATCGAGACGCACGAGGCTGTCGCCTATTCACTTCTGGCTCGGCACTACAAGCGAGCATCCTCTCACCTGGCCAACATCTGCACGGCCGTGCTGGGGCGGATCGAGGACCTCGACTTCAGACGGTAGAAGGCCCCGCGGGCGGATCGTGCAGATTCAGTTTGACTCATCGCCGAACGGGGCCGGAGCCGGTTGGGTACACTCGCGGTGATGTCGCCGACCGAGGACCAACGAGACCCGAGCCAATTGCCGGCCGAGCCGCAGGTTGAGTCCGCGCCGACCAGTCACGTCGAGGACGTGGCCGAGACCTCGCCGCACGACGAGCGTGTGGCCGCACTCTTGGAGCACTCGATCGACGTGCCGGTGCTGGCGGAGGCGGTCGAGCAGCAGGAGGCCGCCGACGCCGCTGACACGCTCGAGACGCTGCCCGAGGAGGAGGCGGCTGAAGTCCTCGAACAGATGGACGATCAGTCCGCGGCGGAGGCCCTGGCGGAAATGCAGGCCCCCTTGGCGGTTCGCGTCATCGAGGAGGAGATCGACGAGGATATTGCCTACGCCGCCAAGCTCATTGAGCTGATGGCTCCGGATGATGCGGCGGACCTGCTCCAAGAGATCGGCGACTCATACCGTGAAGAAGTGCTCGCGGCCATGCCGCTGGCCACCGCCACCAAGCTGCGCGAGCTCGTCGGCTACGACCCCGAGACCGCGGGCGGGTTGATGACCATCGACTTCCTCGTGTTGAACGACGATCTGAGCGTGGCGAAAGCCGTCGATCGGCTGCGGACCCAGGACTTGCCCAAAGTCGTGCAACACCTGCTCGTCGTAGGCGCGGATAACCGAGTCGTCGGCGCGGTTGGTCTGCGCGATCTCGTGCTGGGACAGCCGGACCAATCGCTCAGTGAGATCATGAACCCGACGGTCAAGGCGGTCCGCCCGGAGGTTGATCGCGAAGAAGTTGCGCGCGAGTTCGATCGTTATGACTACTCCATGTTGCCGGTGATTGATCTGGACGATCGACTCATTGGCATCGTGACCGTGGACGACGTGATCGACATCATCCGCGCTGAGCAGACCGAGGACGTTCAGAAGACCGTCGGCGCCGGTGCGCACGAAGCGGTCTATTCAGGCGTGATGGAGAAATTCCGCGGACGCTTTCCGTGGCTGATGGTGAGCCTGGTCATGATGATTCCCACGGCGTGGATCATTCTGGGGTTCGAGGATCTCATACGGCGGGCGCCAATCCTCGCCATGCTCATGCCGGTGATTGCCGCGATCGTTGGAAACGCAGGGCACCAGGCGCTGGCGGTCACCCAGCGCGGCCTGGTGCTCGAGGAAGTAAGACGCGAGCGGATTCTCCCGCTCCTGGTGCGCGAATGGACTGTCGGACTGATGAACGGTTTTGTGCTCGGGGCGATCATTCTTCTGGGCGTGGGACTGCTCTCCCTGCGTTCAACCAGCGCCTCCTGGTGGCTCGGCGCGGTCACCGGGGTGGGCACGATGGTCGCCATGAGCGTCGGCACGCTGTTTGGCTCCGTGATTCCCATGCTGATGAAGCGGCTCGGCTTTGATCCGGCGCAATCGTCCGCGATCTTCCTCATCATGATCACCGACGCGGTTTCGTTCGGGATCATCCTCTCTTTGTCCTTCACCACCTATGAGCACATTCTCGCGCCCGCTTCGTGACGCGGTCGGTACAATAGCGTACGCTGAAGATGCCCTCGCCCTGATAGACGTGAGGCAGCCGTGTGTTCAGCAAGCCGGGCCTTCGATGACGACAACGACGCGATACACTTCACAAGTTCCAACCAACACGATTCAGGTGTTGATCGATCGCGACCGCATCGCTGCGCGCGTCGAGGAGCTTGCCGCACAGATCTCGAGCGACCTAGCGGATGTCCGGTCCGAGGGCGAAATCGTGCTCGTGCCGATTCTGACCGGCGCGATCATCTTCGTGGCCGATCTCATTCGTCATCTGCCGCACAAGATCAGAATTGAAGTCGCAAGCGTGCAGAGTTATCATGGTCAGAAAGTCAAAACCAAGCGGGCGCAGATCATCGGTGCCCTTCCGAAGGACGTGCAAGACAAGCATGTGCTGATCGTTGATGACATTCTTGACTCGGGGGAGACGATCCAACTCATTCGAGATCACCTCTCGCAGCACAATCCCAAATCACTGCGATGTTGCGTGTTGTTGCGCAAGCAGCGTGTCTCAGCGATGAACACGCCCTGTGAATACATCGGGTTTGATATTCCCGATGAGTTTGTCGTTGGTTACGGTCTGGATTACAAAAGCTATTACCGCAACCTCCCGGATGTATGCACGTTCAAGGGCGATATGCTGTGACTGTGACGCGCGTCAAACCGCCGCGCCGAACAGGTACGGCTCCCTGTTTGCAAAGCGTAGGTGATGCACCTGAACTGACGGCGCCGTCGATGTCCGTGGCGTTGCCGGCTGATCTGGTTGATGACGACGAAGTGGTGATTCTCTTGCTCCGTCCAAGCCCGCTCTTCATTCCTCTTTCGTCACTTGGTAGTTTGCTGGTTATTGCTGTGGTTGCGCTGGCGATGATGTATCTTGGGCGATTTATGAGCATCCAGCTCATCGACACGCTGGCGTTCGGGCTGGGCGTGGCCGGCGGATTGGCTTGCCTCGCCTGGCAGGGGCTGGAATGGTGGAGCCGAGTGTATGTGCTCACCGATCGTCGCATCATTCGGCGAAAAGGCGTGTTGCGCCCGACCGTCTTTGAAGCCAAGCTGCGCGACATCAAACACACCAGCGTATTTCGACACCTGCGCGAACAGCTGTTGGGATTGGGAAGCATCGGCTTCGCCAGCGCCGGCAGCGACGTCTTCGATGCGTTTTGGGTGATGGTTCGCCAGCCGTTTGCGGTGCATCGCACGGTCGTGGAAGCGATCGAGCGCTACGGGCGGCACTAACTGCCACGTCGGCGCGTTTTCACTACGGCCCGGGCACACGATCTTCACGCAGCATGTCGATGATCGACTGTCGTCCGTACACGGTCAGTCGTGTGTCACGCTCGATGAGCCGGGTTTCCACGTTCTTGTTAGGCGTGATTCGAAGGAGTGCGGCGTGACCGCGCGTGAATCCCAACAGCAGTTGCTGATCGAGCGATCCGTCGTCAACGAATACGAGCGAGCGGTCCGCCTCGATCTGGGCCACAGCAGCGTTGCTGATCGACATGGCGACGGCCAGGACGACCAGCGCGAAGAAGCTCGCGCTCGCGGTGATCGCCTTGAGCCAGCGTGGAATCCCCAGTCGCAACACGAGCACCGCCCACAGGGCGGCGGCGATGACCATCAACACGTCAAAGGCCGCAACCGTCTGGAGGTTCTCAAGCCACTGGTCGGCGCTGCCGAGCCTGATCGGCAGTTCGCCGATTTTGTCGTTGCGCACTTGCGACGCGGTCCACCAGAGCATGGCCAGGGTGTTGACGCCGGCCGCGATCGCACCGACGTAGCTGAACGTGACCGCCGCCGTCGATGGTCGCGGCCCGCCCGGGGCGGGAACCTTGGCCGCGCTAAGCCCGGCGGCGGGAATCGCGATCAGTGCGAAGCCCACCATCAGCCAGGACGGATCGATGATGCCGGCGAGAATGATCACCCTCGGCACGGAGAGCAGCATAAGGGTGCCGGTGGCCAGTCCCTCGCCGGGTTCGCCGAGCAGTTCAGGGATGCGAACCGCGGGTGCGAACCCGAGTCGGAACCCCAGGTGCCCCATCAGCCACACGCCCACCAAGATACCTACCGCCACGATTACGCCGATGGTCAGATGAAGGGTCGTCCGGTCCGGCTCGTCCCGTTTGCGCACGGACTTCACCGGCTGGCGGACCAGCAGCACTTTCGTGCGCGTTGTCCCGGGACGGACGATGGGTCGGGCGAGGTTCGACATGGCAGATTGGGCTCGGTCGACGGATTCTGCCTAGAAGATATCGGCTTGGAGCGGTTGGTGATCGACTCGATCACGGCCAATTGGGGACCGCGAGTGATTCGCGGAGGGACTGCGGACGGTTCCGCTAGGCCGGGCTCGGGACCGTCTCCAGGACCTGCTGCATGATTCGGCGGGTGGTGGCGGTATCGCCGGCGTGCATGTAGGTCTTACTGATAACTCGGTGGGAACACACCGGCAGCACGTTGGACACCACGTCCTCCGGCACGCAGTAGTCGCGGCCCTTCATCACGGCGGTGGCCCGTGCGACCTGCGAAAGCGCCAGCGCCCCGCGCGGGCTGATCCCGATCTGAAGGTCGTCGTTCTCACGCGTGGCCCCGGCCAGGGCGACCACGTAATCCACCAGAGCCCGGTCCATCTTCACCTTGTCAACCTGCGCCTGGAGCGCTAATGCCTCCTGGGTGCTCATCACCGGCTCCAGTTGCTTGAGCGTGGTTCGGGCTGGTTGCTCTTCGATGATTCGTGATTCATCGTCGGGGGCTGGATACCCCAGGCTGATTCGCATGAGGAAGCGATCGAGCTGGTTCTCCGGCAGGAAGTAGGTGCCCTCGAACTCGTATGGGTTCTGGGTGGCGACGACCATGAACGGCTCGGGCAGGTCGAAGACCTTGCCGTCCACGGACACCGTGTTCTCGTTCATTGCCTCCAGAAGAGCTGACTGCGTCCGCGGGGTCGTGCGGTTGATCTCATCCGCGACGATGATGTTGTGGAAGATGGGCCCGCGCTTGAAGTCGAACGTCTCTTTCTCGCGGCTGTAGACCGAGACCCCGATGATGTCCGAGGGCAGCAGATCGGGGGTGAATTGGATACGGGCGAACGAGCAGCGGATCGACTTGGCCAAGGCGTTGGCCAGCACCGTTTTTCCCACGCCGGGCACATCTTCGATCAGGATGTGCCCTCGGGCGAGCAGACAGACGATGGCTCGATCGACCGCCGCCGTGTTACCCATGTAGACGGAGGTGATGTTGCGCCGTAGCCGTTGAATCGCCTCTTGTGGCATCGTGAGCGGTTCCGTTGGAGTGTGGCAGTATATGCCGCGGTGAACGACGGGCCGGCGGACGCCGGTGGCCGGATGGCTTCGCGTGGGCGGTCAAACCCAGTACAGTTGTCGATCGTGAACGCGCCAAGCCAGCCGCAGAGCCTTGCGGGCGCGGTCGTCTGCTCGCCGCTCCATTGCCGTGGCTGCGGCTACAACTTGTACGGATTGTCCGCGGAGGGTCGGTGTCCGGAGTGCGGGCTGGAAATCTGGGAAACGGTGCTGCACACCGTCGATCCGGCAGCCAGTCGCCTCCAGAAGTTGCGCAATCCGCGGGCCGTCGGAAACGGGTTGTTCTGGCTGACCCTGAGCCTGTTCGTGGCCGCCGTTATTCTCGTGGCCAGGCCGGTCGCACGTAGACTTGACACGCTGGATCCGACCGGTCTTCGCGATATCTCGGCCTGGACACCGCTGTACCTCGCTCTTGTCGCTGCCGTCGTGGTGTTGGCCGGTCTGAGAGCGGCCGGCAGCTTCGGCCCACCCAAGGGTCAGGAGCTGCACGGCTCGATCAAGCGCGATATCCGACTGCTCGTGGCCGGGATGGCCGCCTGGGTCTTGCTGGTTGTCATCCAAGTCGGACTGGAGTGGAAGGCCGTGCCGGCCTGGGGACTTGGTCTGGCTCGGATCGCCGCTACGTTCGGCGCGATGGTCGGCCTGTTCGGCCTGGACGGGATCCTTCGGGCCATCGGTCAACGCAGCCGGGCGTTCCGCACGGCCCGTGGCGGCCGACAGGGTGTTCTCGCCATGATCGGCGCTTTGGCGGGCGTGGTCCTCGGCGAGCTGATGGGCATGGGGTCGGTGATGTCCAGCCGCGCCTGGGGAGGTGGGCTGGCCACGATGGGAATGGTGGTGATGTGGATCAGCACGTTGATGCTACTGATCGGCCTGGCGTACCTGGTCGTGAACGGGTGGTGGATTCGCCGGGCGCTATGTCGCCCGCCTCCGGCCCTTGATGAGATTCTAAATCAGCCTGGTGACGAGGAGTCGACAAACTAGTGGGCCAGTCTTGCGTTCGCACGCTGCTAGCCAGGGCTAGAAATGTGGAAAATTCTAGCGCTTCTTTGCGTAGGCTCGATACCTGACTTATCTTAAATGATGGACCGTTTGGGATTTGACAGGGTCATCGGTTGTAGAAAGACAGGAGATCGCCGGATGAGTGAGACGTGGCTGGCTTGCGAAATCGGAGACGGGATGTTTAGCGACGAAATGGTCGTGGTTTTCGACACGGACAAAGGCGAGGTCGTCTCCTTTTTTGTGCCGAGGTCGAGCGTAGAGGATCTGGGAGAGGCTAAGGGTCGCGTCAGAGTTCGTGTTTTTGAGGATGGGGGGCAAACCTGGGCTGTTCTTCCTAACGAGGTCCAATCGATCGTTCCTGTGAACCCGAAATTTGTCGCGGCATGATTCTCTCAAATGTGAGCATCCATAAGGCAATTGACAATGGATGGCTCACCATTGAGCCGGAACCGAGCCCCAGAACACCCTCAAATGGTGATCCGGAATGTCCGTACAACACCAGCGCAGTCGATCTGCGGCTTGGACGCGAGATCGCTTGGTTTCGGGATGATATGGCGTTCAGTATCGACCTGAAGCAGGGAGATTTTCGCCGACTGTTTGCCCAGAACTCGGTAAAAAGGGAACTGAACGACGATCAGCCATTCCAACTCATGCCTCAGAGGCTTGTTCTCGGGAAGACTCTTGAGAAAGTTACGCTCCCGATCATCGACGATGGCACTTGTCTAGCCGCCAGGGTTGAAGGGAAAAGCTCCTACTCAAGGTGTGGCCTGCTAGTGCATTTCACAGCCCCAACCATCCATTCGGGATTCAGTGGGACAATCACATTGGAACTAATCAACCTCGGGACCATTCCGATCCTTCTCCATCCGGAAATACCGATCTGCCAGCTCATCATCGAGCAAGTTGATGGTGTCCCGATCCGTAGAGACAGCCAGTTTCAAGGCCAGACTACGGTCCACGGGGCTTGACCCATCGCGCATTGACGGAATGACGGGGCCTGCCCAAACGCTCGAGCAAGCTGGACCTCGCCGTAACGGCTGGCCCTGGCCCTGCCACCTTGGCAGATCGCACCGCCTCGGCCACAGCCGATGTCAGCTTCACCGGGGCTTTGGCGACGGCCTCGTCGCCGCAAATCGTTGATACTACACTGTTTAGATGGCATACCCAACCCGCGGCCCTTGGCGCAGGCTTTGAAGATCATGCCCTTGGGATTCGTGGTGAGTGCGCGCCGGCTCGCCGCGGCCCCCTCGAACGTATATTGGTAGACCGCTACTCCATCAATACCAGGAGACATGCCAGATGGTTGTGAAGGAACTGGCCTTCGATGCGGACGCTCGCAAAGCCCTGCTTCGCGGCGTCGAAAAGCTCTCAGCCGCGGTGAAATCCACGCTCGGCCCACGCGGGCGAAACGCCGTGCTCGACAAGTCCTGGGGCGGACCCACCGTCACCAAGGATGGCGTGACTGTGGCCGAGGAGATCGAGCTCCGCGACCGGGCTCAGAACATGGGGGCGCAACTCGTCAAGGAGGCGGCCTCCAAGACCTCCGACGATGCCGGCGACGGCACCACCACTGCTACCATCCTCGCAGAGGCGCTCTTCAAGTCCGGGTTGAGGCGGGTGGCGGCGGGCGTGGAGGCCAACGCTTTGGTGCGCGGCATGCAGAAAGCCGTCGAGGCGGTCGTCGCCGAGATCGAGTCGATGGCCACGCCGGTCGCCGACAACATTGCCGCGGTCGCTGCTATCTCTGCCAATAACGATCAGAGCATCGGCAAGATCATGGCTGAGGCGTTCGGCAAGGTCGGCAAGGACGGCGTGATCACCGTCGAAGAAGGCAAGAGTCTCGACACCTATGTGGAGGTCGTCGAGGGCATGCAGTTCGATCGTGGGTACCTCAGCCCGAACTTCATCACCAACGCCGACGAGATGACCGTCGAGCTGCAGAAGCCGTTGATCCTCATTTTCGAGGAGAAGATCGACTCGGTGACCAAGCTCGTGCCCTTCCTCGAAAAGGTGATGGACGCCAAGAAGCCGTTGCTCATCATCGCTGAGGATGTGACGGGCGAAGCGCTGAGCACATTGGTGATCAACAAGCTGCGCGGTGTGCTTCAAGTGGCGGCGGTCAAAGCGCCGGGCTATGGCGACCGACGCAAGGCGATGCTCGAGGATATCGCTGTTCTCACCGGCGCCGAGCCCATCATGAAGGACATCGGGATCGAGCTGGACAAGCTCACGATCAAGCAGCTCGGCCAGGCCAAGAAGATCGAAATCAGCTCCGACACCTGTACCATCATCGAAGGCGCGGGGGCGACCAAGGACATCCAAGCCCGGATCAGTCAGATCCGAAAGGAGATCGACTCCACCGACTCGGAATACGACCGCGAAAAGCTCCAGGAGCGCCTCGCCAAGTTGACCGGCGGCGTCGCGCAGATCAACGTCGGGGCCGCTAGTGAGACCGAGCTGAAGGAAAAGAAGGCCCGGGTTGAGGATGCGTTGCACGCGACGCGGGCGGCGGTGGCCGAGGGCATCGTGCCCGGCGGCGGCGTCAGCTTTATTCGCGCTATCCCTGCCTTGGAGAAGGTTCGCAAGCAAGTCAAGGGCGATGAGAAGGCCGGCGTGGACATCGTCGCCGAGGCCCTGACCGTGCCCACGCGTGCCATCGCCGACAACGCCGGCGAAAAAGGAAGCGTCGTCGTGGCCAAGGTCAGTGAGATGACCGGCAACAAGGGGTTCAATGCGTTGACGCTCAAATATGGCGACTTGATTGCCGATGGCGTCATCACCCCCGCCAAGGTTGATCGCACTGCATTACAAAACGCAGCCTCCGTGGCTCGGTTGCTCTTGACCACCGATTGCATCGTGACCGAAGCGCCCACGGACGACGACAGCGCGCCCGGCGGCCCCCCCCCCGGCATGGATGAGATGGGTGGCATGGGCGGCGGCATGGGCGGCATGCCCGGCATGGGCGGAATGGGGTTCTGAGATCAACGAGCAGCATGGTGCAGGCAACCGGGATTATGAATGAACATTCGCTTCTACCTCGACCCCGAGACCGGCAAGCCGCTGGCCGCGTACCGACGGCGGATGAAGCGAAGAGGTCAGTGAACTAGGACTTGGGTATGAAACAGAGCCGTTTTTCAGAGGGTTGGGATGAAGAGCGCGTCCGGCGAATGCTGGAGCATTACGAGAATCTGACGGAAGCGGAGGCGGTCGTCGAGGACGAGTCATCGTTCGAGGATCGCGCCCAGACGGTGATGAAGGTGCCGGTCGATCTTGTCCCCGCCGTGCGGGAGCTGATCGCCAAGCGCAGCGCATGATGAAACGAAAGCTCTGAAATAGTATCTGCTTATGGGAACCTTCCACACAACCTGCACCGTCTCGGATCTTCAGCGCGAGAAATCTGTGGCCGTGAAGCAACTACTGGTGGATACTGGCAGTGATTCCACCTGGATTCCGAGCAAGGTCCTGGAGGGCCTCGGCGTCAAACGTGAAAAGAAGGACTTGAAATTCGTCATGGCGAACGGTCAGGAGATCACACGTAGCGTCGGCTTCGTATTCATCGAGGTGGAAGACAC
This sequence comes from Planctomycetota bacterium, assembly GCA_022563315.1. GTDB lineage: Bacteria > Planctomycetota > Phycisphaerae > Phycisphaerales > SM1A02 > JADFNO01. The sequence continues at coordinate 11,417 of JADFNO010000005.1, forward strand.
CTACACCGTTGATGAGGTTGTATTCGCTGAGAACGGGGATCTCGCGCTCTTGGGGGCGCGCTCATTGGAAGGTCTGAATCTTACGGTCGATGCCCCGAACAAGAAGCTGGTCGCGGCCGGTCCACGGTATGCGGCAACCGGTCGCATTCAGAAGGAAGAGTCACCACAGACCACGCGGCGAACCTCTCCTTCGTGAAATCTGTGGTTCCAACAATTGTCAAAAATCGGAGACAACCGCAAATGTCCGTCAAACCACTTGAAGATCGTGTTCTGATCAAGCCGTCCGACCCGGAGACCAAGACCGACTCCGGCATCTACCTGCCCGAGTCGGCCAAGGAGAAGCCTATTCAGGGCAAGGTCGTTGCCCTCGGGCCCGGCAAACTGCTGGATAGCGGCGAGCGCGTGAAGCCTTCGGTCAAGAAGGGCGACACCGTCGTGTTTGGCAAATACGCTGGGACCGAGATCGAGATCAAGAACGTCAAGCACATGATCATGCGCGAAAGCGAGTTGCTGGGCGTCATCGAGAGGTAACGATGAAGCCGGACCTGACGCAAGGAAGGTCCGGGTCATGGGACGAAGAAACCCGGATCTTCCTCATCCCGACCGAGTCGGGACTCGTCATATCCGGCTTCGAGAAATTGACTGCTGAACGCTGATAGCTGAGAGCCAACAAATATGTCCACGAAACAGATGAAATTCGACACGGAAGCGCAACGCGACTTCAACCAGGGCGTGGCCCAGATCGCGCGGGTGGTCGGCGTCACCATGGGTCCGACCGGGCGACACGTCGTTGTCCAGAAATCGTTCGGTGGACCAACGGTGACCAAAGATGGTGTCAACGTCGCCAAGGAGGTCGAGCTGCCTCAGCCCTTCGAGAACATGGGCGCGAAGATGATCAACCAGGTGGCCAAGAAGGTCGCCGAGGAAGCCGGCGACGGCACCACGACCGCCACCATCCTCGCCCAGGCGATCTACAGCAAGGGACTGGGGCTGGTTGTCGCCGGGGCCAACGCCGTGGCCGTACAGCGCGGCATCAACGACGCCGCCCGTGTGGTTGGCGAAGCGATCGACGAGATGGCGACGAAGTGCAAGGGCAAGGACGACTACCAGAAGGTGGCCACCGTCTCCGCCAACCACGACGCCGAGATCGGGCGGTTGATCGCCCAAGCCATCGACAGAGTCGGTGCCGAGGGCGTGGTCGAGGTCGAAGAAGGGAGGACCGCCGAGACGACGCTTGAGTACGTTGAGGGCATGGCCTTCGACAAGGGTTTCCTCAGTCCCTACTTCATGACCGATCCCAAGAAGGCCCAATGCGTGCTCGAGGATGTCAACATCCTCATTCACGAAAAGAAGATATCCAACCTCGCCGACTTCCTCCCGCTGCTGAACAAGGTGGCGACCTCCGGCCAGCCGTTGCTCATCATCACCGAGGACATTGAGAACGAAGCGTTGGCGGCCTTGGTGGTGAACCGACTGCGCGGCGTGCTGAAAGTGTGTGCCGTCAAGGCTCCGGGCTTCGGTGATCGACGCAAAGCGTTGCTCGGCGACATCGCCGCCCTGACCGGCGGGACGTTCTTCGCCGAGGATCTCGGCCGAAGCCTCGAGGACATCGAGCTCAACGAACTCGGCCGGGCCAAGAAAATCACCGTCACCAAGGATGACACCACGATCATTCAAGGGGCCGGCAAGAACAAGGATATCGAGGCCCGCGCCAATCAGATCAGGACTCAGAAAGAGAAAGCGACGAGCGACTATGACCGCGAGAAGCTGGAGGAGCGACTCGCGAAGCTGGTCGGCGGGGTGGCCATCATCTACGTCGGGGCCGCGACCGAAACGGAGATGAAGGAACGCAAAGACCGCGTGGAAGATGCGCTCCACGCCACTCGTGCGGCGGCGAAGGAAGGCTATGTGCCCGGCGGAGGCGTCGCCTTCCTCCGCGCTCTCGACGCAGTTGAGCAAGGTCGGCGCAAGGCCAAGGGTGATGAGAAGCTCGGGTTCGATATCGTCGCTGAGGCGCTGGAGGCGCCGGCCTGGCAGATCGCCACCAACACCGGTGTGGACGGCGACCTCGTGGTCGAGAAGATCAAGACGAAGACCGGCGGCCACGGTTTCAACGCGGCCACCGGCGAGTATGAAGACCTCACCGCCGCCGGGATCATCGACCCGGCCCTGGTGGCCAAGACCGCCTTACAGAACGCCGCGTCAGTGGCCGGGCTCATGCTGACCACTGACGTCATCGTCACCGAACTCAAGGACGAAGACGATCCCGTCGAAAACGCTGTTTGCTGACTCAGTGGGTTTTGGGCTGAGTATTCGAGGACCGAGTCGTTGAGGGTGGAGGCAATGCGTCGATCCTCAACACTCGGTCCTTGCTGCTTTTGCTCCGACCAGCGCCTCATGCCTGATGCCTAATGCCTAGTGCCTTCTCTCTCATGCCCACGACGCGCGACTACTACGAAGTGCTCGGCGTTCCGAATAATGCGTCGGACGACGACATCAAGCGCGCCTACCGCCGACTGGCGATGAAGTATCACCCGGATCGCAACCCCGGCGATTCACAGGCCGAGGCGAAGTTCAAGGAGTCGGCTGAGGCCTACGAAGTGCTGTCCAACCGGGAGCGGCGGTCGACCTATGACAAGTACGGTCACGCGGGACTGCGCGGCACCCCGGGCCACGACTTCAACTCGATGAACGTCGAGGACATCTTCTCGATGTTCGAGGACATCTTCGGCGGGACGCTCGGCGGGCGATCGCGCCGTCGGCAGCGCGGCGGCGTGCCGCGCGGGTACGACCTCGAAACCGAGGTGGAGGTGACTCTGGGAGAAGTGCTGACCGGCGCCACCCGGGATGTGGAATTCAAGCGGCTCGATGTCTGTCAGACCTGCGGCGGCGATGGCGCCAAGCCCGGAACCAAGCCCCTGAAGTGTGCGACCTGCGGCGGGCTCGGGCAGGTTGAACAGATCGGCTTCGGCGGCATGTTCCGAATGCGGACGTCCTGCCCCAGTTGCCGCGGTCGGGGCGAAGTCATTGCCGCGAAGTGTCCGGATTGCCGCGGCTCGGGGCGCGTCTCGATCAAGCGGAATCTCAGGATAAAGATCCCGCCGGGTATTCACGACCGCCAGGCGGTTCGCGTGGCCGGGGAGGGCGAGCCGCCTTCACCGGAGCTGAATCAGCGAGGCGAGGGGATTCGCGGCGATCTGCACGTCGTGGTGCGCGTCGCCGCCCACAAGACCTTCGAGCGCGAAGGCGATGATCTGCTGATCGCGATCCCAGTGGTGTTCACTCAGGCGGCGCTGGGTGCTGAGATCGAGCTGCCCACGCTTCAGGGGACGACCACGTTGAAGATTCCGCCCGGGACCCAGCATGGTGCGCTGTTTCGCGTCGATGGGAAGGGACTTCCCAACTTGCGCGGTCCCGACTGCGGCGACTTGGTTGTGATCGTCCAGTTGATCGTTCCGCGCAAGCTCAGCGAGTCGCAGAAGAAGTTGCTCCAGGAGTACGCGCACGTGGAAAGTCTCGAGGTCAGCGGCGATAGCCAATCACTTTGGGACAAAATCAAGGATGCCGTCACCGGAACATAGCCTTGCATCAGACCCCAGGCAGGTGTTGATTTCGATCATGCCCAAGCGCAAGCAACAACACGAAGAGAAGCTCCAACCGTCAGCCGAGGTGGATCCCGAAGCCCAGACGGAGCCGGCCGAGATCCTGGAGATCGAGCTGTCTGAAGCCGCGGTCGAGCTCGTTGAGCGCCTCGAACAAGAGCGTGACGAGGCGCTTGCGGCGCGGCAACGGGCGCTGGCGGATTTCCGCAATTACCAGCGCCGCGCAGCCCAGAGCGAGCAGCGCGCCGTCCAAGGCGGCGCGGCGGGCGTCGTACGTTCGTTGTTGGCGGTGGTCGATCATTTCGACCTCGCGCTGGGGCAGGACACCGAGCAGATCACCGTCGATCAGCTTCTCGGCGGCGTGCGCATCGTTCGGGACGAGTTGGTCAAGGCGTTAGAGAGCCACGGCGTGCAGCGTATCGAGCCGGTTCGCGGAGACGAGTTCGACCCCAACCGGCACGAAGCGATGATGAAACAGCCGGCTGACGACGTTGAGCCGAATCACATCGTCTGCGTGCTTCAGCTTGGTTATCAGATGGGCGATCTGGTGCTGCGGCCCGCCAAGGTTGCCGTCGCGGCGCCGCAGGATGAGGATGACTGAGCGTGCCGACCTACGAATACCTCTGCCAAGCCTGCGGCCACGAGTTCGAGCTCTTTCAATCAATGAGCGCGTCCGTGAAGCGCAAGTGCCCGGATTGCGGAAAGCTCAAGCTCAAGCGTCTCATCGGAATCGGCTCCGGCGTGATCTTCAAGGGGTCCGGCTTCTACCAGACGGACTACCGAAGCGACTCGTACAAGAAGGCGGCCGAGGCGGAGAAGAAAGCATCCGAGCCCAAGATTTCCAAGAAAGGCGACAAGAAGACCGAAGGCAAATCAAAGCCCGACAAGAAATCGGACCGTGGATCATCAACATCTTCGGATTGATCTCCGCTACACCGAAGCGGGACCTGACGAGTCCCGATGGAATCGGGATGAGGAAGGTCCGGGTCGCCTTGGCGCTGCCCCGGCGTTCGGTGCCAGCCCGGCGCACGTCGGGCTGATTCCTGCAAGTTCGCCACAGCTGTTTCGATCCGAAAGATTACTCTCACATGCCGCTACGTTTTACAAATCGTATCCTTGATCACCTTGGACATTCGCACTACCGACCGTCAGTGCCCAAGGCGATCGCGCGCGATCTCGATGTTGAGGCCGATGATCGACCGTTCTTCGACGAGGCGATCGAGATGCTCACCGACGACGGCCGCATCGAGATCGGGCGGGATGAACTTGTGCGCCTGCCCAGCTATCCGGATGAGATCGTTGGTTACTTCCGCCTCAACGCCAGGGGGTTCGGGTTCGTCATTCCCGAGACGCCGTATCGCGATGGTGATCTTTTTGTCCCTCGCGGGGCGACCCGTGACGCCATTTCCAGCGACCGCGTCCGAGCCAAGGTTGTTCGTCAGGCGTGGCGCGCCAAAGCGAAACCGAGCAGAAGCCCCTATACGGGGCGCATCATCGAGGTGCTCGAGCGCGGGCGCGATCACTTCGTCGGCGCGCTCTTTCAAAAAGGCGGGCAATGGTTCGTTGAGCCGGATGGAAAGTCGCTCTATGAGCCCGTCCTCATTCGAGACCCGCACGCCAAGAACGCCAAGGCCGGCGATAAGGTTGTCATCGAGCTGCTGCACTATCCGGACGAAAAGTACGTTCCGGAGGGGGTGATCACGGAAGTGCTCGGGGAAGCGGGTCGCCCGGACGTCGAAACACAGGCGGTGATCGTCGCTCATGGTTTGCGCACCGAGTTTGAAGATGCCGCGGTAGACGAAGCGCGTGCCGCCGCTCGGTCGTTTGATAAGGAAGAAAAAGGCGGTTTCGCCGATCGTGAAGATATCACCGAGGTCTTCACGTTCACCATCGACCCGCCTGACGCGAAGGACTTTGATGACGCCATTTCGCTTCAGTATGACGCCGAGGCTAAGGAATGGACGCTGGGCGTACACATCGCAGACGTTGCGCACTTTGTTCGGCGAGGGACTGCGCTCGATGAGGAGGCGAGGCTTCGCGGCAACAGTGTGTACCTGCCGCGACGAGTCATCCCCATGTTGCCGGAGGTGCTTTCCAACGGCGTGTGCTCGTTGCAAGAAGGTGTTACTCGCCTCACCAAATCAGTGTTCATCACCTTCGATCACCGCGGCACCGTGCTTGACCAACGACTCGCAGCCACCGTCATTCGCTCAAACAAACGGCTTACCTATCTCGAAGCGCAAGCGCTAATCGATGGTGATGACACTGAGGCCCGCAAGCACGCCCGCACCAGCACCGATTACACCGATGAACTGATCGAGGCGCTTCGACAGTGCGACAAGCTCGCGCGTGTTCTTCGCGCCCGCCGGATGCGCGATGGCATGATCGTGCTGGCGCTGCCTGATGTGGAGCTTGTCTTTGATGACGAGGGGCATGTAACCGACGCCGTGCCCGAAGACGATGCGTTTACCCACACGATCATCGAGATGTGCATGGTGGAGGCTAATGAATCGCTCGCCCGCGCCTTTGATGCGATGGCTGTGCCGATCCTTCGGCGGATCCACCCCGAGCCCGTGCCCGGCGATATCGAAGAGCTGCGCCTCTATGCCCGCGTCGCGAAAGTCAACCTGCCGGCCGAACCGAGCCGCGAGGATCTGCAACGATTGTTGGAAGCAACGAGGGACACGCCCGCCGCACGTGCGATCCACTTCGCGGTGCTTCGTACATTGACCAAAGCATCCTACAGCCCGGCCCTCATCGGGCACTTTGCGCTCGCGTCCGATCATTACGCGCACTTCACCAGCCCTATTCGCCGATACCCCGACCTGTCGCTTCATCGTGCGCTTCAAGCGTATTTGGATGCGACGGAAAACGGCCGCAAAGTCCCCGGCGGGCGCAAGCGGCGCGAGCTCGCCAAGCGGATGTACCAAGATGATCGTGTGCTCGATGAAGCCGCACTCATCGAACTCGGGCGTCACTGTAGCGAAACCGAGGTCGAAGCGACCGCCGCTGAGCGCGAGCTGCGCGACTTCCTCGTCATGCAGTTTCTTCGAGACCACCATCTCGGCGACGAGTTCACCGGCGTCATCACCGGCTTGATGGGCAGCGCGGTCTTCGTGTCGATCGAGCGATTCCTCGTCGAGGGCATGGTCAGGTCCACAGATATGCCCCAATCGGGTCCCGATTCCATCGAGGATCGATGGGTCGCCAACAATCGCACGGGCAGGATCGTCGCGCAACGAAGCGGCGCGTCACTGGGGGTCGGTGACATCGTGACGGTTCAGATTCTTCGTGTGGATCTCGCATCACGCCATCTTGATCTGCGCATCACGAAGTTTCCGACACAAGACACTTCAAAAACCACAGGCTCGCGATCTCGTGCTGAAGGTTCAGGCAAACGAACCAAGGGCAAGCGCAAAGGCTACAAGCAAGGCCGCCGTGGGCGTAAAGGCCGCTGAGGAGTAGGACTCACTACGGTGGTGCGGAGGACACTAAGGCGGGGAGGGGGTGACGGGTTAAGCCTGACCGGAGCGTTTGACCCTGCGGGGAGGATGAAGGAAGTGTGATCAGGCCCATAGGGCTGGACAGGATTGGCTAATGATTAACTGGGAATGCCGCCAATGCCAGGAGCCAATGGAAGCACCGGAATCATTGCAAGGGGAACCGCTCGACTGCCCTCATTGCGGCACCAGTCAAAGAGTTCCTTATGCGCATCGGGATTCAGGACCAGCAAGGGATGACCAAGGCGCCAATGACCTCGATGATTACGACAAACAGATAGGCGACTACAAACTTCGGGTGGATGGCCAGATTCTTCGTATCGATGGCCCTGATGACAGCGTTGGTAAAGCTATCGGTCAAGACTACCTCGCTGCGCTGCGCACAGAAGAAATGTTTGCCGTCGTCCTCACCGGCGAGAGTGAGGAAATTCTGGGCGAAGCACTAGGTGGTTTTCATCGGGGATTGAAAGGTCACGCGACGAAGAGACAACTGCAGTACGCAGACACGCTGGGTTTGACCTATCCAGAGAATCCGACCAAGGCGTACATCGGGCGTATGCTCGACCAGTTTGAAGAAGTCCGGTTCTACGTGTGTTTCATTTGTCGCTCGATGATGGATGAGGCACCATCAGATTCCGGCGTTCCCAAAGGCATGATCGATCGCTTCGTTGTTGACCTCTTGCGCAGCGAGGAGTCGCTGTGGATCGGCGCGCTTCTCGCGCGAAGCCTAGCCAATCATAAAGGTATGAGCCCCTCGACAGATACAGCGCTGTTTCGCGAAATAGCCGGTCGATTGAAAACAGTTATTATGCCTTCGATCCGAAGATAATCATCACCCCTGTCGAGTAGGTGGAGCTATGGCCGTTGTCATCGTCAAAGGGGGCCCCGACGATGGCGGTGGGGCCGCTGATCGCGACGGAGACGCCGAACCCGTCGTTAGCCGGGCTGAGCGGACCAACGGGCGGGTCCGGCCACCGCGGCTCACCTTCCCTCTATTGGCGTCCCGGACCATCGGCTAGAGTGTTCGGCGTCCCGATCAGGAACGAGAGGTCCCGCCATGTCCGACACTGTTGCCGATACCGCCAGCATCGAGTCCGTCCTGAAGGAGGATCGGATCTTCGATCCGCCGGCCGGTTTTTCCGAGTCCGTAAGCGGAGCGTACATCAACTCGCTTGACCAGTATCGCCAGATGTATCGGCGATCAATCGACGACCCCGAAGGGTTCTGGGGCGAGATCGCGGCGGAGCTCGACTGGTTCCAGCCGTGGACCAAGGTTCTTCAATGGAAGGAGCCGGATGCGAAATGGTTCGTCGGCGGCAAGACGAACCTTTGTCACAACTGCATCGATCGACAGGTGAACAACGGCTACGGCGACCAAGTTGCGCTGATTTGGGAAGGCGAGCCGAAGGAAAACGTCGAAATCCCGGCGCGCCGGGATCGAAAAGTCGAGATTATTGATGGTTTTGAAGTTCGCAGGCTTACCTATAACGATCTGAAGCGCGAGGTGAGCAAGTTTGCCAACGTGCTCAAGGATCTTGGCGTCAAGAAGGGTGACGTCGTTACGATCTACATGGGTATGCTGCCTGAGCTGGCGATCGCCATGCTCGCCTGCGCGCGGATCGGCGCTGTGCATTCGGTGATCTTCGGCGGATTCAGCGCCCAGGCAATCATCGATCGCGTGCAGGATGCCGACAGCAAGATCATCATCACCGCTGATGGCGGGTACCGGCGCGGCAAGATCGTTCCCCTCAAGGCGAATGTCGATGAGGCCTGCGACCGACTTGCCGGCACCGCGAACGAAGTTCGCCACACGATCGTGCTGAAACGTTGCAAGAATGAAATCGACTGGAATGACAGCCGCGACGTTTGGTGGGATGAGCGAACAGATGCGGCCAGCGACGACTGCCCCTGCGAACCGATGGACAGCGAAGACATGCTGTTCCTGCTGTACACCTCCGGCTCGACGGGCAAGCCCAAGGGTATCGTTCACACCACCGGCGGGTACATGGTCTACACGTACCTCACCAGCAAATACGTTTTCAATCTCGTGCCGGATCAAGGCCAGGTGTTCTGGTGCACCGCAGATATCGGTTGGGTCACGGGCCACAGCTACATCGTCTATGGCATCCTGCCCTCGCGCGTGCCCAGCTTGATGTATGAGGGCGCGCCGAACTTCCCGGCTGACGATCGCTTCTGGGACATCGTGCAGCGTCACAAGGTCACGCAGTTTTACACCGCGCCGACCGCCATCCGCGCGTTTATGAAGTGGGGTGCTGAACATCCAGCCAAACACGATCTTTCGAGTCTGAAGGTATTGGGCACGGTGGGCGAGCCGATCAATCCCGAGGCGTGGATGTGGTATCGCCGGGTCATTGGGGGTGAGCGGTGTCCGATCGTTGATACATGGTGGCAGACGGAAACCGGCGGGCACATGATTACGCCGCTGCCCGGCGCGACGCCGACGGTGCCCGGCTCGTGTACGCTGCCGTTCTTTGGCATCGATGCGGCTGTTGTCAACGATCAGGGCGAAGAGCAACCGCCCAACGTCGGTGGGTTGCTGGTTATTCGCAAGCCCTGGCCGGGGATGCTGCGCGGTATCTACGGCGATCGGCAGCGGTTCATCGACACGTACTTCACGCGTATCGACGGCATGTACTTTGCCGGCGACGGCGCGCGGCGCGATGAGCGCGGCTATTTCTGGATCATGGGGCGCGTCGATGACGTGATTAATGTTTCCGGCCATCGCTTGGGAACGATGGAGATCGAGTCGGCGCTGGTGAGTCACGAGGCAGTCGTCGAGGCCGCGGTGGTGGGCATGCCGCACGAGATCAAGGGCACGGGCATTGCCGCGTTCTGTACGTTGGAGCCGTCGCACGAGCCGGGAGACGACGGCCAGGTGGACGAACTCAAGCGTGCGCTGCGCGATCATGTCGCTAAAGAGATCGGCGCGATCGCCAAGCCCGACGTGATTCGCTTCACCGATGCCCTACCGAAGACGCGCAGCGGCAAGATCATGCGGCGACTGCTTCGCGACATCGCAGCCGGCACTGAGGCGATTACGCAGGATACGACGACGCTGGAGGATCTGTCCGTGCTCGCCAAGCTGCGCGAGTCTGAGGAGGGGTGAGGATTCTTCGAGATGTGACATAAACTGGAGAGGCCGCTAAACTTTCCACTGACGTAACTGTCGTATGTCGCTTTGATCGTTCAGAGAATCTCCTCATTATCACCGCGTACATGCCCTCACGATGAGCAACTACGAACCGCACGAGTGTGATTTCTGTCCCGGCACCGTCGAGCCTCTTCGCGCGGACAGCGAGCCGATCAAAGTCTGTGGACGGACGGTTCTGATCGACGGTCTAACGATCGGTAAATGCAATCGATGCGGCCATCGGTATTTCCCAGCCGACATCGTCAAGAAGGCTGAGAAGGCGGCGCTGGATCCTGACCAGGCTCAGCGCACGGAGACAGTTCCTGTCGTGGCCGCCTGAGTTGCGGGAGCCAGGCTCCCGGCTCGTCCTCGCATCCAGCCTAGCGATCACCCTCAGCTTGATCGACCGCTTCACCTTCAATCGTCAATCGCGCGGGATGGCCGAACCACGGATTTGATTTCTGCCCGGCTGGATACTTCTCTTGTAGCAACGCCGTGACATCCTGCATCGTGCCATCAGCGGCAATCCACCCGCCGGCGATGTCCGGGTAGTCAACTTGGCAATGCTCGCACTTCTTCGTGCTGTCGAATCGGATCGGGCACCAGAACGACTCGACGTTGCGCAGCATTTCCGCGGAAAGTGACCACACGCCGGTCATCCAATCGCAATACAGGCACCAAATGAGGTCATAGCCGACCAGCCCTCGGAACTTGTGACGTGACAGATTCACCCAATCCCGACTGCGATACTTGGGAAGTCGAACTGTCCACGTGAGGGGGGGGTACACCAGATATTGCCCGAGGCGGATCGCCCAAAAGCCCGGCACAGCCCATGCGGTCCACCACAGCGCGAAGTGGTTGCGCCATCGGCCGACAAGCTGGTTGATCGTGGAGAAGATGCGCGGCTCCTTGCGCGCCGCGGGATGCGCCAGCTCATGCAGCGCCACCCAGAGCAGCATGGCCGAGCACTGTCCGCCGATCGCTGCCCCGAGCCCGGCCCAACCTGCCAGTACTGCCCCGACTATTGCTGGCAACGCTGTAAAGTAAAAGACCACGACATCCAGAGCCGGGGCATGGCACAACCAATCGGATATTCTCCGGCCGGGGCGACCGAGCCTCGCAATGAGATGCAGAATCCCGGCTCCAAGGAGAAGAGCCGCGATCGTTGCGATGTAAACCAAAAGCGCGTTCATTTTCAAACCACCTGCACGCCTTCACGTGCCGTAAGTTGGGCGTATAGGGCAGACAAGCGCTTCGTCATTGGGCCGACGGCGCCGTCGCCGATCGTTCGGCCGTCAACGGTGCTGATCGTCGCCAACTCACCCATCGTGCCGGTGCAGAACATCTCATCAGCACGATAGATTTCAGTGAGCGAGATGTCTTTTTCTTGATGTGGGATGTCGTTTGTTGCACAGAGTTCTAAAACTGTCGCGCGGGTGATGCCTTCCGGGCAGGCCACGCAATGTGGAGCATACACGATCCCATTGTGAACAAGAAAGACATGCGTCGCGTTTGTTTCGGCGACGAACCCGCGCACATCAAGCATCAGCGCATCGTCGGCCCCAGCCGCGTTTGCCTCAATTTTCGCCAGGATCGACTGAATAAGGTTGCAATGATGGATCTTCGGGTCCAGACAGTCCGGCGGAAAACGGCGAACCGAACTTGTGACCAGCGTGAGCCCGCCCTTGTCATAGACCGGCGGCTTGTGTTCAGCGAGGATGATTAGTGTTGGCCCTGTCTGGTTGAGCCGGGGGTCCATGCCGGATGTGATCTTGACGCCGCGCGTGAGTGTCAGGCGAACGTGAACGCCATCGGTCATGGTGTTGGCGGCAAGCGTCTTTTTGATCTCGTCCGTGATCTGTTCGTGTGATGGGATCTCGTCAAACGCCAGGGCCAGCGCCGAGCTGCGCAACCGATCAAGATGTTCGTTGAGTTTGAAGATTCGCCCGTCGTAGAGCCGCAGGCCTTCCCAGACGGCATCGCCGCCTTGCACAGCCGAGTCAAATGGGCTGATCCGGGCTTCATCGCGCTGGAACAATGTGCCATTGATGTTGATCAAAATGTTGCGATTGGCTTCGTTGAATGGCTGCAACATCATCGGACTCACGCTTGCAGACGGATCGTGTAAAGCCTCTGGTAGAAGGTCATGCATTCATCGTACAGCGTTTGCAGATGCTTCGGTACATGGTCCGATTTCGGAACATACGGCTTGAAGCCGGTTGATTTCTCAACGGCGCCGTACCAATGCTTGGCCCAAATGCCATCCGTATCGCGCGGCCCGGCAGGCCAACGCAGCATGGAATCGGTGAACTGAACGCCGACGACTTCGCACAGTCGTGTCAGTACTTCACGCGGATGCTCCAGCACATCTCTCGCATCAAGGACCGGGGGCGTTTTGCCTTGCTTGGAGACGAGCTCGAAAATCTCAAGCTGTTGGGGCAGTCCCGTATCGTCGATTGTCGGATTCGGCACATTCTTGATCAGCGAAGTCAGCATCTCGCGCGGATCGCGAATCAAGAAGCAATTGGTGACGTCATTGAGCCAGGCGCGGTCGATCTGGGGCCGCAAGTGATGGGCCATGTGCTTTTGAAAGAAAACGGACTTTTCATGGGGGATGGGCCCGGTCAGCCAGTCGATCACCTTGCGCCAATCCGTTTCGTGATGCTCGATCACCTCTTGGGCCCCCGGGTGGTCCTTGCCGGTTACCTTGAGGTAGTGTGCATACAGTGGCTCATCACAGACGACGGTGTCTGCGCGGTTTCCCCACGACCGCATCATGGCGGTTGAGATCGTGCGAGGGCCGGACCACATGGCGAGTCTGATAGTCATCGTGTCCACCAATAGCGCATGACGAAAGACATCAGAGGATAATCGCAAAATCAGATAGAACACGCTCGAACCGATTCGCAATGGAAGCTGAGATACTCATTCAGGCGGGCGTACGGTCGATCGGGGCCCTGGCTCCGGCGCTGGCGGGGTTGGAGGAATGCTCAGCCGAGTTGGCGGCGGCGCAGGCGGGGCTTGAGCGGGGACATTTCACCCCGGCTGAGGACGAGTTGCTCCAAACGTGGTTCGCTCGACACCTTACCGCTCGGGCGGCCTTGCTCGAGACCATCGCCGAGCTGAAGCCCCTTGCCCGCGGCGAGCTGGATGATGTGGATGAGCAGACGCAGTTGCGTTGCTTCGTGTTGGCCTACACAGCCGCCTGCCTGTTGGTTCGATCCGCGCGATACTTGGTAGGGACCTTTGCCACGGACAAGGTTGTGCAGCGCAAGTTCAACGAGGCGGAGCCGCGCTTTCGGATACCCGCCAAGCAATATACGACAATCTACAAGTCGTTGACCAGCCCGAGGAATGCGTGGGAGCTGCTTCAATCGATGCGTTTTGCCGATGAACATCGTCAGGCGATCGACGCGTTGCGCAACGATTCGCAGCTTGGACCCGTGGTCGAGCACCTTAGCGATTCAGAGGAATCGCTTCGCGTGGGTGTGGGCCAATACGCCAAGGCGCGATTGCGGTATCGGTGGCATGCCCTGCGTAGACGGCGGGCGACAGCGGTTCAGCGCGGGATCTTCGGCGTGGCGGAGGCGTTCGGGCGGCTTATCGCAGACGTTCACAATCCGTGGCACACGAAGCGCGTGAATCCATCGGTGCAATCGCAACTGGCCGAGTTACTTGCGCCAGGCGATGTCATTATCACGCGACACGACGATGCGCTGAGCAACCTTGCGCTTCCTGGGTATTGGCCGCACGTTTCGCTGCACATCGGCTCCGCCTCGACACGCACGCGGCTCGGCGTCCAAGTGGATCAGGATCGTGCGGCCCGATGGATTGATCCGGTTCGGGTATTGGAGGCGCGCAAGGACGGCGTGTTGTTCCGCGAGCTTGCGGACACCCTCGCCGTCGACGCGGTAGCCGTCATTCGTCCCCGACTGAGCCGGGCCCAGCTGGTCAAGGCCCTTTCTCAAGCGATCACCCACGAGGGCAAGCTCTACAACTTCGATTTCGACTTCTTTCGTGCCGATCGGCTCGTGTGTACCGAGGTCGTGTACCGCGCCTACGACGGCATCGGTTCGATGGAGTTCTCACTCACTTCTCGAGCTGGTCGTCTGACGCTCTCGGCTGAGGACCTGCTGGATATGGCCGTAGACAATCGCGGGTTCGAACCGATCGCCGTGTTCGGCACCAAGGACACGACGCATGCGATCACGACCGGCCCGGAGACGGGTAGAGTGCTGGCCGCCAGTTATCGCCAAAGTAAGTGAGTGCGCTGCGCCGCAGCCTTCGGTCGTTCGCGCGTCAGTTGCGCGGACTAAATATTCGATCACCTCGCACCGTTGAACGAGCACGTTCTCGCAGATCCAACAGCACGTGGTCAATCGTGCGGGTGGACATATCGAGTACGAGCCCGATCTCTCTGGGCGTCAGCTCATCACTATAGCGAAGTGACAAGACGTAACGCTCGGTCTGCGACAATGTGTGTTTGAAACGTTTCACGAAAGAGGCTTCCTTGCCCTGCATGTCGAACCTTCCTTTGTTCGAGCTTGTCCTGAGAGACGCTTGGGGAACCCGCGCTCAGTGTACGCTTCCGTGTATTGGCGTCATCCTCTGAGAATTGCAATTCTGCTTCCTGGCGGCACGAGGCCGGCTGGGGCGAGATCATCGCCGCTGGCGGCCGGTTTGTAAAGCGCGGATGTCAAATCGGGTGACTTGTCGCTTGGCGCGTTGAGACCGGTTCACGAGTGTTCGGCGCATACTCGATGCGTCATTGCAACTTCCGCTGACGACACCGCCCCGTGAGATCGACAAGAGTCGGCGCGATTGGGGCGCTTCACGATTGAAGAACGCGCAATTGTTGTCGCCGAATATTTTGCTAACCTGCCCATGACGGCGGACAACGGCTGCCGGTAACACGCCTTGGGACCACGGGGTAGGTGCGGGGGTGGCCGGCCGTGCCGTGCCGAGCGGGTCGGAAGCGCATGTTCTGCTGCTGCTTGGGTTTGCGCACATGCGCACCAGGTCGATCAGGCCAATATGCCTGCAACCGGCCGGCGTTTGGACCCAAGAACCAACAGGCGGACCTACGGCACTATGGCGGCTTTCCAATACATTGCTCGCGATCAGCTTGGGGTGAAGGTCACCGGCACGCTGACCGTGGTGACCAGACAAGCGGCTCTCATCGAGCTCCAGTCGCGCGACCTTGCGCCGGTGCAGGTGCGCGAAGTCCACGCCCGGCGTCACTGGCAACGGCGCGTGTCCCCCCGCCACCTGGCGACCGTCTATCGGCAGCTCGCGGACCTGCTGCGCGTCGGCATGCCGTTGCTGCGTGCGCTGCAATTGCTTGGGCGGGGTAAGTCCAATCCCCGGCTGGCGACCGTCATGACCGCCATTGCCGACGACATCGCTGAGGGCGAGCGACTGGGCGATGCCATGGCCAAGCACGAGGATGTCTTTCCTTCGATCCAGGTCGCCATGATCCGGGCCGGTGAGCGCGGCGGATTTCTCGAACAGGTCCTCGCGCGGCTTGGCGCGTTTCTTGAGAATCAGGCCGACATGCGGTCCAAGGTGCTCGGCAACCTCATCTACCCGGTCGTATTGCTATTCGTCGGTCTGGGTATCGTCATTGCCGCACTCGTCTTTTTCGTGCCGAAGTTCAAGGATTTCTACAGCCGCATCGAGTTGCCGCTTCCCACGAAGATCCTCCTCGGCGCGTCCGATGCGCTGACGAACCACTGGCTGCTGATCGTCCTTGGATTAGCCGGCGTCGTGGCGGGATGCTGGTGGCTGCGGCGTCAGTCGAGCGTCCAGCTGGCGCTGGCCCGTTGGCAGCTTCAGATCCCCCGACTCGGGTCGCTGGTTAGCAGTCTGGCGGTGGCCCGGTTCACCCGGATTCTGGGCACGTTGCTGGGCAACGGCGTGCCGATGCTTCAGGCCATGCAAATCAGCCGCGACGCGGTCGGTCACGTGCTCCTGGCCGAGGCCATCGACCAAGCCCAGGACGCGGTCCGGGCGGGCGAGCCCTTAGCCAAGCCGCTGGCGGACTGCGGTATGTTCGCAGAGGACGTAGCCGAGATGATCGCGGTGGGGGAGTCCGCCAACAACCTGCCCGAGGTGCTCACGACCATTGCCGACACCCTCGAGAAGCGGATCGACCGGATGCTGAGCCTGTTCGTTCGGATGATGGAGCCGATGCTGCTTCTGGGCTTGGCGGGGGTGGTGCTGTTCATTTTCGTGGCCCTGATCGTGCCCATGCTGCAGCTCAGCGCCACCATTTGAGCCCACCGCAGAAGCATCTTGAGGCGCTCGGGCCGGTACGATTGGTCAGGTGGAGGGGAGAGAATCAGCCGGCGGCGGCAACGAAGCTGTGGCCGCTGGCGAGCGGTATTGACCCTAGCCGCAAGGTTGGGCCGATTGAAATCAACGGATGGCCAAGCTGTCGGGAGGACACGAACGTGATGACGACACGACGATACGACAAACACACCAGGCGAGCGTTCACGCTCATCGAGCTGCTGATCGTGATCGCGATTCTGCTGGCGATCGGCGGTCTGGTGGTGATAAATCTGATTCCGCGCGGCGAGCAGGCCAAGGCCGACCTTCAGCTCGTCCAGTTCGATCTCATTGATGGCGCGATGAAACAGTTCCGCCTCGACCTGAATCGCTGGCCGACTGAGGAAGAGGGGTTGGCGGTCCTGTGGAATCGCGAACAGCTTGAAGATGAGGAAGACTTCGAGCGGTGGCGAGGGGCCTACCTGGAGAATGCCATCGTCGACGACAGTTGGGGCAGCGAGTTGATCTACCGCTATCCCGGCGAAATCCGCGGTGAGTCGTTTTACGACCTCATCTCGATCGGACCCGACAAGGAAGAGGACACCGACGACGACATCACCAACCACGATCGGCTGCGGGACGTGGAAGGCGAGATTGCTGAGGAGTTCGAGGACTTCACCCCTGCCGGCACCGACGACGGGTCGTGACCGGCGATGCCTCGCCGCGGACTGACGCTCCTGGAGCTGCTGATTGCGATCGGCTTAGTGGTCGCCCTCGGCGCGTTGGTGTTCCCCACCATGATGGGACGCCAGCGCCAGCGCACCTTCGATTCAACGATCCAGATCATCCGCGACCAGTTGCTCCTCGCCCGAGCGCATGCCCAGGCCACCGGCGTACCGGTGGAGGTGATGTATTACAGTGAGGCCCCTCACGTCGAGGCGCGGATGTTCCGACCCGAGCGCGCCGCCTCGCGCTTCGCCGACGCCGACGGCTCAGCGGCAATGCTCGATTTCCCCGAGGAGCCGGACGAAGAACTGCTGATTCCCGAAGGATGGGCCTATCGGCATCTGGCCGAGGGTGTCCAAATCACCAGGACGCCGCCGCAGGAACTTCAAGACGGTGACGACAATCTGTTCGGCTCATTCGACGACGACTTGGGCGCCTATTTCGATGACGCATCGGCATCACTGGTTCTGGAGCTGCCGCCTTCCACCATCCGCCTGGCGGTTTTTCTACCGGACGGATCGGCGCTTCTTGGCGAGGGGGTCTGGGTCATCGATGACGATGGCCGGGCACGAAGGATCGAAGTGAATCCTTGGACGGGTCTACCCATCTTCGACGCGACCGCGGTGAACCGTGGCGCCGTTGAGGTCGCCGATGATGCGGAGGCGGATGACGAGTTCGAGGAGTTTGAGCGCGACGAACAGCGCGATGATGAGGGGGTCGATTCGGAGGATGCCGAATCCATGTCGGGCGAGGACGACCGCGCCGCTGACCCGGATGAGGAGCCGGGCGAGCGGTGATCGCGATCGGCGCCATTCCGAGACCGCCCAAGCGCCGCGGTGCGTTGTTGCTGGAGGTGCTGCTGTCGATCGCGCTCTTCGCAGGAGCGTCGGCGTTCGCCCTCGGCGCGGCTAGGAGCGTCTTTGACGCGCTTGATCGGACCAAGCGCCAACAGGAGGCGGTGGACATCGCGCGGTCGAAGATGGCGGAACTGGAAGCGGGATTCATCACAGTGCGCGACTTGCGCTCGGAATGGACCGGCGAGATCGGGTCCTACGAGCCGGACCTCGACTTCGACGCGCCGGGCAACGGGCTTCGGTGGATGATCGAGGTTCAGACCTTCCCCAGCGAGTTTGCGGGACTGAATCTCGTCGAGCTGACTGTCACGGAACTGACGGGCCAGACGAGCGACGATGGTGGTTTCGTGCCGATGAGCTTCACGCTCCGTCAACTCATGCCGCCGCGCGAGGCCAAGGTCGAGGCGTATCAAGAGGACGAATTGCTCGAGGGTTTGCCGGAGGGTGAGCCGTGAGCCGACCGCCGATCAACCGGGTTCGTCGCGGCTTTACGCTGCTGGAGGTGTTGATCGCCATCGGGTTGGTGCTGGCATTGCTGGGGTCGATGTTCACCTTCATGTTCGACCTGCTCTCGTCACGGGATCGAGCCCTTCGGTACAGCGCCAAGCAGCTCGCCGCGACGACGCTCATCGAGCGCGTCGAAGCGGACTTGATGACGTGTGTGGTCGGTGACGCCGATTCGGGTTCCGGCGTCGAGGGTGATACCCAACGCCTGCGCATCCTGACCCGCTCCGTGGCGGCGAGTCTTGCGGAGCGCGGCGTAGGCGATCCGGCTGTCTTCGGCGATCTGCAACTGACCGAATACAGATTCGACGAGTCCCGACGGCAGATCATGGCCTCGCGCCGGTTTATGCAGACCAACAACACGACCGACCGCACATCCGATTTCCCGGTGGGCGGGTCCGTGTACAAGGTGCGTTTCCGGTTCCACGACGGCACGAGCTGGCGCGATACGTTTGACAGCCGGTCGTATGGCCGGTTGCCGCTGGCCGTGGAGATCGCGGTGTGGTTCGAGCCTTGGCCGGGCGAAGACCCGGACCCGATTCCGTCCCAAGACGAGCCCGATCGTCTGACGTTCGATGCCACAGACACGTTCGACGAGCGCGCCTTCGCCGAGCAGAGCGACCTGGAGTTCTACCGCGAGCCGAGGCCCGACCGCATTCGGGTGATTGTGATTCCCGATGCCTCGACCGGCGATGACGCGGTGGGGGACGTTGCGATGTCGGGCGATGTTGATTTCGCTACAAGTGCGGCCCCGTCGGAGGCTGGATCATGACCGCACTGCGATGCAACGACGATCGTGGCTTCACGCTCATCGCCGTGCTGGTGATAATGGGTAGTGCCCTGCTGGTGGGTACGAGCTTGCTGTTCATGGCGCAGTCCCAAGCGGCCGGGAGCGCCGGCGCCGCCGATGCCGCTCAATCCCGAGCCCTCGCCTGGTCGGGAATCCGGGCCGTGATGAGCACCCTCGACGGCCAGCGTCAACGAATACTCGACGGCGAGGTCCCCGCCGTTGCAGACGAATACGTGGTGTACGAAACAGACACCCGGCTCGGCGTTGTCCGCCTGTTGCCGGTGGGTCCAGGCGGCGAGCGTTCCGTACCCGAGGCGGGGAAGCTCGATCTGAACACGGTGGACGCCGAGATGCTTGCGCAGACCGAGTTGATTGACCCCGACTTGGCGGAGGCGGTGATCGAGTTTCGCGACCGTCGGCTGGGTCGGCCCTTTCAGTCCGTGGCGGAACTGCTGTGGGTGGAGGGCATCACGCCCGAACTTCTGTACGGGCCGATCGACGAACTGACCGTGATGGATGAGGCATCGGGCGAATTCGTCCAAGATTCAGTCTCGAGTAGCGCCTTTGACGATGTGCCGCGCGGCCTGGCTGATATCGTAACCGTCTACAGCTTCGAGCCCGCCCTTCAACGCAACGGCCGCCTGCGGATCAATCTCAACACCGAATGGTCCGAAGAGCTTGGCCGCCGCGTCGAGGAGCGCTTCGGGCGTGAGGTTCGAGACGTCCTGCGCCGCATCATGGTTGAGGAGGGTAGAACCTTCGACAGCGAGGCGGTGCTGTTTGACGTGCTTCGCTTCTACAATGTTGATCCGGACGACTGGGGAGAGATCGTCGACACATTTACCGCCGAGTCCGGCGAGTTTCATTTCGGGCGCCTCGACATCAACACCGCCCCGTATGAGGCGCTGGTAGCCCTGCCCGGCCTCGGGCCCGATGAGGCGGCGGCGATCGTGCAGATGCGAGACGGCTTGTCAGCCGACGACCGGGCCACGATCGTCTGGCCGGCCATTGAAGGGATCGTGCAGCCGGAGGCGTATGACGAGCTGGCCGGTCGAATCACGACTCGGTGCTGGACGTATCGGCTACGGCTGGCGGCGGGGGAGCTCGATCCCGATGACCCAAGCGGTCCGCTGACAAACCGGGTGATCTACGAAGTGGTGATCGATCTGTCCGCGCCGCGGCCGAGGGTCGCCTATCTTCGCGATATCACCTTGCTTCAGACCACAGCCATGCTCGCGGCAGGCGCCGCTGTGGACCGGTTCGATGATCGTTGGGATGACGAGCAACCCTTCGCGGACGAGGTGGTAACGCTCGACGGAGACGGCTCAGAGGCCGGCGAGTTGGAATCGCTCAGTGATGCGAGCGAACCGGGCTTCGGCGCTGACCTTACGGATGCCGACATGCCGCCGGCGCCGGGCGGCGTGGCTGGCGCTCGGCGGAACAGGCGGTTGAGCCCCATGGCGGCCAGGTCACAGTCCGCGGCGAGTGGCCGCAAGCGGATCGGTCGATGGATCAGCGGAGACTAATCTGGCTTCGCATCGAGCTCGTCGCTCGTTGGAAGCGCCCGAACGGGACTGACGACGTCAGTGGATAAGGAACGACGATGCCCGCACGGAACGTGATCGCGATCGACATCGGCCGACGCCGGCTTCGCGCGCTCTTGGCAGCGCGGGGTCGCAGCAAGTTGGTCGTCAAGCGCGTGCTCGTTGAACCGGTCCCCGAGAGTCTGGACACTCAGGACGCGCAAGCCGTGGGCGCTTGGGTCGGGCAATGCCTGCGCGAGGCCGGATTTCCCAAGGCAAAGGCTACGATTGCGATCTCGCGCGAACGGGTCGGTCTGAAGCGAATCACGTTGCCGACCGTTGACGACGACGAACTGCCCCCGATGACTCGGTTGGCGCTGGGGCGCGATCTTCCCTTTGACGCCGATACGGCTGTGATCGACTTCGTCACCTTGGAGCGCGACGAGACGAGCACGACGGTGCTGGCCGTGGCCATTCCTGGGACCGTCCTGGCGTTCGAGAAAGAGATTGCCGCGGCGGCGGGCCTGGGCATCGAGCGAATCTCGTTGCGCAGCATGGGGTCGGCGGCGCTGTTGGGCAGTCTCAACGCCCCGCCCGGTGACGGCGCGCTCGCGGTGGACATCACCGGTGAGGGCGTGGAGTTCACCGTGGTGCTGGATGGGATGATTCGCTTCGCCCGCGCGGCGGACCTCCCCCCGCTTGGCGACGACACCGGCACCGCCAATGCGGTGGTGACCGAGACCAGGCGAACGTGGATGAGCTATCGCATCGTCGAGGACTCCAACGACGTGCACAGCGCCGTCGTCATCGGCGACCGCGAGATCTGTCGCCACGCCGCAGGTCCCATCGGTGAGATGCTCAACGTTCGAACCGAGGTCCTTGCCGAGCATCCGCTCATCAAGCGCAATCAACAGGATATGGACGGCGTGTGGCCGTTGGCGGGATTGCTGCTCGAGCCTACACTCGGCGTCCAGTCGATCGACTTCACGAAGCCGCGCAAAGCGCCGGACCTCGCCGCCCGCAAACGCCAGCGCGTCCTTGCGGTGGCGGGGGTGCTGTTCATCGGGACCTTCGCGGCATGGACCATCGGCAGCACTCGGCTCCAGACCCTTGAACGCTTGGAGGCGACGCTCGCAGAACAGTGCCGAGATATGCTTCCCCAGCGGCAGCGATTCAAACGCGACGAGTTGAAGCTTCAGCACCTCAGGCTTTGGCAGGAGGCACACGTTGATTGGCTCGACCACCTCGTTCATCTCGGTGCGGTCGCGCCATCGTCCGATCAACTCGTGCTCGATTCCTGGACAGGAATGCTGGACTTTCGCGGCGTCACCTACGACCAAGGCAAGAAGACGAAGAAGCCGCGGTGGTACACACCGATGCCGATCAAGATTGTCCTCGATGGCGAGGCGAACAATCGGATGACCGCCGATGCCTTTCGTGACGCGCTGGTGCGAGGCAAGCTGTACATACTCAACTCGGCCGGGCCGGACACCGCCGGCGGCCGACGCCTGCCGTACAAGTTCAACTATCGGCTCGCCGGCGCTGCCAACACCCCGCCGATCAAGAAGAACCCGCCCCGTTCCAACCAAGCCTCGGCCACGCCCGCGCCGGTGGGTGAGGTTGTTGCGCACAACGTAGATGGAGGGCAGGATTCGTGAACGGCTGGCGCCGCATCGTTCTGTTCGTTGGCGTGCTCGCCCTCCTGGGCGGGCTGGGCTACTTCGCTGCACAGAACCTCTATTTCCAAGACAAAGCGCTTCTCGTGAAAAAGATCGACAGCTACCGCAATTATCTCAAGGGCGCCAAGGCGGAGAGCCGCCGTCGTCGAGAACTCGACGCAGACTTCCAGGAGATCGTGAACCGCACGCTCGGGGCTGATCTAGAAACCGTCGATCACCAGCTTCGCACCCGGCTCAACCGCATCGGCGAGGAACTGGGGATTTCCGGCCTCAGCGTCGGGACCGGACAGGCCCGTAAGCTTCAGTCCCCTGCTCGCAGCGAGTTCGGACGCCGAACGAATCGGGCGCTTCGAGATGAGATCGATTTCGTCGAGCTGGAAGGTTGGATCTCCGGCGAGGCGACCTTCGAGGCCGCACTTCGCCTGGTTCACCGCATCGACGCTGAGCCCTGGCTGAAGCATCTGGATCAGGTTCGCCTGCAGCCCAAAGACAACGGGGACCGCTTTGGGGTTATGGTTCGGCTGACGACACTGTTCCTGCCCAAACAAGTGCCGAGCGAGCCGATGCTGGCCGCCTATGACGCAAGCGCCTTTGACCCATATTTAGCCCTGACCCGCAGCAACCTCTTTCGTGTGCCGCCCCAGGGGGAAACTTCCGGGCCGCCGACACCCGCCGCCGTGGTCGCCACCGCACAGGACCAATGGACGCTGACCGGCGTGGCCTCGGGGCCTGATGGTCGTGAGGTTTGGCTGCTCAATCTACAAACAGGTGAATCCCGAAGGCTCGCTGTCGGTGAAACCTTGCGGGACCTGGTGCTCGTGGGGGCCGTCGGTGAGACGGCTGAGTTTCGCCGCGACCAGCAGCGATTCACGGTTTCGGTCGGGCAGCGGTTGAGCCAACGATCCCCCATCCAGCCCTGAGTCCCCTTCGTTTCAGACACACCTCCTGCTTTTCCTGGAGTAATGGAGAATGCGGCCAATGACCCTGCGTGTAACTGCCGTGCCGATGTTCACAAGTCTGATCCTGACATTTTCCGTGGCGAGCACTGTCCACGCCTGGCAGAACGATCCCAGCTCTGCCGACGAGGTCCCGCCACCGGCTGTACAAGCCCAGGATGCGACCAATTCGGCCCCCAACACGGCCGCCGACGAGCCGGCGTTGATCCGCTTCAATTTCAAGGGCGCGACGCTCGATCAGGTGATCGATTTCTTCTCGCGCGCATCCGGGCTGCCGGTGATCAAGGAGACCGACGTTCCCGATCGTCGTCTGGACTACTTGGATCCCAAAGGCTACACGGTTCCCGAGGCTTTGGAAGTGCTCAACACGATTCTCCAGGCGAACGGCGTGATGCTGCGTGTCTCCGAGAACATGCTGTACCTCCAGAAGTTGACCGAGATGCAGCGCGAGGCATTGCCCCTGTTTGTTGGACAAGTGCCGCAAGACGTTGCCCCCAACGAGATCATCACCGTTGTTTTCCCGCTGAACATCGCGATGGCCAAGCCGCTGGCCGAGAAGCTCGCCATGATGGTCGCAGAATACGGCTCGGTGGCCGCGATGGAGCAGCAGAACTCGCTGGTGATCACCGAGACTGCGGCCCAGGTTCGCCGACTTCTCCTGATCGTTCAAGAGCTCGATCGCGAAAACCCGGAAGACACCGTCGAGATCTTCCCCATCAAGCACGCCAAGGCCAAGGATCTGATGGAGCCGCTCAAGGCCCTCATGAGCAAACGCATCGAGAGGTACGTCACCGATCCGAAAGGGAAACAGGTCAAGACGACCGAGGAGAGCATGCCCGGGCTCAGCATCTCCTTCGACGAGCGCACCAACACGATCATTGCCAAAGGCGTTCGGGCCCGGATCGAGAAGTTGCGCGAGACGATCGCGCTGCTTGATGTACCGGCGATCGGCCCCGGAAGCGGCCGAACCGTCCGAACCTTCCAGCTTGTGCAACTTGCCCCGAGTCAGGTGGTCACCCGACTCAACCAACTGTACGCAACGCTGCCGGAGGAGCAGCGACCGGCCATCATCCCCCTTGATGAAGTTGGCAAGATCACCATCGTCGGCACCGATGCGGCGATGGCCGAAGCCGAAGCCCTGCTCAGCGAGATCGACGGCGGTATTACCCGAACACCGCAACCCCAGCGCAGTATCGCCGCCATACCTCTGCAATACGCTGATCCGAACGCATTAGCCGACGCGGTTCGCAGTTTGCTCAACGGCCGACAGGCCATCGCCACCAAGCTCGTCCCGGGGCCCGACGGCCGAACGCTTATCGTCTCCGGCCTCGTTGAAGATGTCGCCGCTGTCAAAGCGCTGCTGACCGTGCTGGACACGCAGGTCAAAATTGATCGCCAAGTGCGCTTGTCGCGACTGACCACACCTGAGCCGGCCGTGACGCTCCGACGCGCGCGCGAGCTCTATGACGAGCAGGTCGATACCAACGAACCTCGCTGGCAATTGGACGTTCGGCTCGATAACGAATCTCGTGTTCTCACCGCGATCGGATCATCTCAAGCGCTCGATCGCTTCAATGACGTCCTCCAGATGGTCCAATCGAACACCGTCGTCGACCGCCAAACCCGTCAATTCGTCATCGCCAATACCACGCCCAGCCGGATGGTCGCGCCGTTGACGTCACTTGTTCGCCAATTGCTTGAGCCTCATGACGGCATGGAGTTTGTTGCGCCGACCATCGAGCCGATCGATCAACTCGATACCCTGGTTGTAACAGCGCTACCCACGCAGTTTGAAACGATCGAGTCGTTGATCAAGACGCTCGATGAGCCAAGCCCCGATGATTTCCAGTTCCGCGTGTTTGCGGTCGCCGGCTTGGATCCGCACCAGTTGATGCAGAAGACGGACTTTGTCTATCAACGCCGCATCGAGGGGCTTGATCCACAGGAGATGCCCCCGCCGAACGTCGAGTTTGATTCGTTGACCGGCAACCTGCTTGTCTCAGGCAAAAGCGCATCGGTGCGCACCTACGAGCAATCACTCACCGAAGCGCGGCGACTGCTTCCGCCGGTCCGAACCGGTCGGCTTATGCCGCTTCGGAACGCCAAGGCATCGGAAGTGCTCGGCCTGCTCAACGAACTTATTGCTACGACCTCGCCGATTGATCCATCTCGCACTGTGCCGGCCCCGACGATTGAAGTCATCGAGCATACCAACAGTCTCTACGTCATTGCAGAACCGTCGCAACACCAAATGATCGATCAACTTCTGCAACAGCTCGACACGCCCGACCGATTTGATCGCCAAGTTCGTCTTCTGAGATTGACCGCACGAACGCCGGACGAACTACTCGTCCGCACACGTGCGCTGTACGAAGAGCAAGTTGACGTGGACGAGCCGGAGTGGGAACTCACCACGCGGTTCGACTCACAGACGCGCGAGCTGACGCTCATCGGATCGTCTGCCGCGATGGATCGCTTCTCCAATGTCATGCGAATGATCGAATCCAACGCCGTCGTCGATCGTGAGACACGGCAGTACGACATTCTCAATGCCACCCCCAGCCGAATCGTCTCTCCGCTTTCGTCACTCGCCAAGCAAATGCTCCAGCCGCGCGACGGCACAGAATTCATCGCACCGACGCTGGAGCCGATCGATCAACTCGATCTGTTGATCGTTACGGCTCTGCCTGAGCAGTTTGCCACGATTGACTCGCTGATCTCCACACTCGATGAACGGAGTCCCGATGATTATCAATTCCGTGTCATTGCCCTGAGCGGTTCCGATCCGCAGCAGTTGATGCTAAAGGCGGATTACATCTATCAGCGGCGAATCGAGGGACTTGACCCTCAAGAAATGCCCGCGCCGACGGTCGAGTTTGATTCGTTGACTGGAAATCTACTTGTGTCAGGCAATAGCGCGTCAGTGCGCACATACGAACAATCGCTTGGCGAGGCTCGACGACTCCTTCCCCCAGCCCGGACCGGTCGGCTCATTGAGCTGCGCAACGCCAAGGCGTCGGAGGTGATCGGCCCGCTCGAAGAACTCATCGCTTCGACCGCACCGGTTGATCCGTCGCGAACTATCCCCGCACCTACCATCGAGCTGATCGAGCGGACCAATAGCCTTTATGTCGTGGCTGAAGCTGCGCAGCTTCAAATGGTTGAGCGGTATGTCAAGCAGCTCGACACGTTCGAGCAGACGGTACTGCCGCCGCTTCGACTCATTCAAGTGCGGGCTGCGGATGCGGCGCAACTAGCCGGGATGTTGCGCAAGCGTTACGACGCGCGACCAGCTGAGCAACGGCGCGAGATACCTGTGACCATCGACGCCGATGCCGCGACCAACACCCTGATCGTCACCACACACACCGAGATCTTCGACGAGATCAAAGAGTTCGTCGATGGCGTAAACCGCTCCGGAGACGCCCAGGCTGAACGCGAAACGATGATCTTCCCGCTGAAACTCGCGCGAGCGGTGGATCTAGCCAAGGCGATGGACAAGCTGTATCCACAACCGCCGATGCCGTTGGATCGGCGTGGTCGTCCCTTGCCGCATCTGCAAGAACCCAAAGAAGTGCATGTCAGCGCCGAGCCCGCGACCAACACGTTGATCATCGAAGCACCGGCGGAGCGACGCGCTCAGTTTGAAGCGCTCGTTGAGCAGTTGGATCGTGTCGAGTTGCCCCCGACCGCGGAGCTTCGCACCTATCACATCGAACGCGGCGATCCGACGCAGATCGCGCGCACCCTCTCCGATCTGGCTCGCCAAGGTGTGATGAGCGCGCAGCCGACCGACGGCTCCAAGGCCGTGCAGGTTATCATCCAGGCCGAACCCATCAGCAAGACGCTGATCGTCGCCGGCGATGAAGTCACCTTCGCCAAGACCGAGCAAATGTTGAAGGATCTCCAGGCCGTTCCCGTGCAGCGATCACTGCGCGTGATCGAAGTCACAGGAGCCGATCCACAGGAACTGGCCGATCGCGCGCTGCGGCTCTACAAAGAGCAAACCGCCGACATCCCCGATGCGACCGGAGTCAGCGTCGAGGTTGATCACGATAACGCTTCGTTACTCGTCGTGGCGGAGGATGAGGCGATCTTCCGCTTCACCGCGATCCTTAACCAACTCCAACAAAGCATCGGCCCGCCGCCGGAGGTCCGTTTGATCGCGCTGGAGTATGTGGATGCCACCGAGGTCGTCGAGTTTGTCACCGGTTTAGCGGAGAGTGAGCTTTCGACGATAGGCGGTCGGCGTGGTCCGCCTCCGGTGCTGTATGCCATCGAGCGCACCAATTCCGTTTTGATCGCCGCCCGCCGTGAACAACACGAGATTATTCGCGCACTTATTCGGAGTCTCGATCAACCGCAAACGCAGGACATGCCGCCGCTGCGCATTCTCCAGCTTCGCAATGCTGATGCTGTGAATCTGGCAACAGCGTTGATGCGTCAATACAACCAACGGCCGGTCGAGGAAAAGCAAGCCAAGCCCGTCAACATCGCGGCTGATCCACAGACCAACACGCTCATCATTGCCGCGCACCCGGAGATGTTGCCGCAGATTCAGGCCATTGTCGAGGAGCTGAACCGCGCTGACCGCATGGATACCGAAGGGCGAGAGATTCGTATCTTCCCACTCAAGATCGCTCGTGCTCAAGAGCTGGCCAAAACGATCGACGAGATGTATCCGCAGCCGCCGATGCCGCGCGATTCACGCGGGCGACCTCGCCCCGATCTTCAGCTTCCGCGTGAAGTCGTCGTTCGCGCGGATGTGCAGACCAACTCGCTTATCGTTGATGCATCAAGTCAGCGCATGGCCGGGTTCGAGAAGCTCGTCGAGCAACTGGATCGGCAAAAGATCGTCGAGGACACGGAGATCAGGACCTACCAGGTGATCTATGCCGACCTCAATGGATTGGCCAAGACGCTGCGTGATCTGGCCGCGACGACCCAATTGGGTTCAGCGGCGCGCGATCGTCGTGTGCCGATCAACATTACCACCGAGCCGGTCTCCAAGACGCTGGTCGTGTCCGGCCCAACCGACATCTTCGAGACGGTCGAGAAGTTGCTTCGTGATCTTGACGTGCACCGGGCCGGTCCGGCAACGTCACTTCGCTTCTTCAAGCTCCAGAGCGCTCGGGCGGAAACACTTGCGCCAATGCTGCGGGAGATCCTCGTCGCACGAATGCGCGAAGACGTGCCCGAAGCCGGCAACGACATCGCATCATTGCTCAACGTCAGTGCGGATCGAAAGACCAACACGCTGATCATCTCAGCCCCGGAGGCGATCATGCCCGTGGCGGAGGAGACGATTCGCCAGCTCGACAGCGGAACCGCTTCCATCGGCGATCCGATCGTGCGCATCAAGCCGCTCACGTTCGCCGATGCACGCGAGGTGAGTCAGGCGCTTTCCCAGGCGATCCGCAGCCTCATCAGTAAGGCGACGGGCGAACCGATCGATGCCAAGATCCTGACTTCGCCCGGCGCGAATGCGTTGATTCTCGTCGGTTTGGAGGCCGATCTGGAAGAAATCGAGAAACTGATCGAGCCGCTTGATGCCCGCCCGGCGATGGACGCCATCGACGCGCGCACGTTCAAGCTCACCTACGCCGACGCCGCCACGATCGCACCGGTTGTCGATCGCCTGTTGACCGATCAGCAAGAGACCGATCCGCGCATCATCATGGAGCGCATTCGCAGGAGTCGTGGCCAGATCGATCTCACGCCGAAGGTTCGGGTGGAAGTCGATCAACGAACCAACAGTTTGATCGTGTCCGGCCCGCAGCAGACGGTTGCCCTCGCCGAAACCCTCATTGCCCAGCTCGATCAACCGGATGAGATGTCGCAGCGCACGATTCGCACCTTCACGCCCACAAACGCCGATCCCATCGCCTTATCGCAAACCGTACAGCGCGTTGTTGAGTCGGGCAAGCCCAGCGGTCGGCGAACCACGCTGCAACTGATTACCGATCCACAAAGCGGTGCAGTTGTTGTGGCAGGAACCGAGGAGGAAGTCCAGGAGGCTCTTGCACTGCTTGAGGAATGGGATGGTCATGCGCTCAGACCTCCGCAAATGGATTTGCAAGTCATCACGCTTAAGCATAGCGATGCGGCGGTTGTCGCCCAAGTGGTGAACCCGATGCTGCGCGATCAATCGCGGTGGCCAAGCGATCTGAAGGCGATCGCCCGCGCGCGGATTCCCGTAGGTCAGCCGACCGTTTCAGCCGACCGTTCGATGAATCGCTTACTCATTAGCGCACCCAGTCAACTCATGCCGATCGCTCGGCAACTCATAGCTCAACTCGATCAACCGAGGCCGGGCGAATCAGCGGTTGATGTTCGAATCTTCAATCTCACGCAAGCGCAAGCGACGGACGTCGCCGCTGCGCTGCGTAGCGCCATGGAGGCCAAGGCGCGCAACGTGCCCGGCTCCCTTGCCGCCACGATCACTGCCGAGGCATCCAGCAATTCGGTGCTCGTCACCGCTACGCCCGCGCAATTGATCGAAATCGAATCGATCATCCGGTCGCTGGATTCAGGGACGGCGCTCGATCAGGTGCAGGTACGGACCGTTTTCTTGCAGTATGCGCGGGCCGAGTCTGTCGCACCGGTCGTTGAGCAACTTCTTGCTCCTAAGAGTGAAGTGAACGTCAACCTGCTGCCGACGTGGCTTCGCGCTCAGATTATTCAAGCCGAGATGCGGGATGGTGGTGAGCCGCAGGTGCGCGTCGCGGCCGATGTCAGACTCAATGCGGTGGTGATCTCAGGTCCGCCGGCGTTGCTTGATGTCGCCGAGCAGATGGTCGCGCAGCTTGACGTCGATCCAACAGCGCTTGACGGCGCCGTCACAAGATCAGTGCGCGTGCTCACGGTTGACAATGCCGACGCGACCGAATTGGCCATGAATCTGCGGGCGATCTTCGACGAGCAGGACCAGATCGATCCGCCGCCGACGATCCGCGTTGATACCGCGAGCAACAGTTTGCTGGTACGGGCCACGGACGAGCAGTTCGCAACGATCGAGCAAATTGCAATGCAGATCGATCAGGCGACGATTGCGACCTCGCGCCAAATGCAGATGATCACGATCGACCCGAGCAAGGCGAGCGCGGCTGAAGTAGCGCGAACGCTTCAGCGCATGCTCGGTCGCCGGGGCGGGAGCAAAGTGCAGGTCATTACCCTGCAGCAGCTTCTGGAACGTCGCCGATCGAAGGGGGGGGAACCAGACCCGCCGGGCCCTAGTTCAGCGCTGCCGATGCCCGTTTGGCCGGCCATCGCAGCGCAGATTTTCGCTGTCCAAGATGATGCCGCCGCCAAAGAACTTGCCAACGTCGTGCCGGACGCGATCGCTGAGCTGAGCGATGTAACGATCGCCGTTGATCCGGAAACGAACAGCCTGATCATCATCGGTTCGCCGCGGGCTATTGAACGCATCACGCAGCTTGTGCGGCAACTGGAGTCGCAGTTGCCCGCCGCCCCCAGCGAGATTCGCTACGTCGGTCTGCCGCAGGTCGTGGACGCACCAGCCGTGGCGAGCCTTATCAATCAGACGTTGCAACGGATGACCCCTGTCGGCGGGCAGCGCGGCGATCTGCGCCGACGTGTCTCAGTCATTGCGGACGCGACGAACAATGCGCTCATCGTCGCGTGTAGCGACATCGACTTCGAAGTGGTCGGCGATCTCATTGCAGCCCTTTCGCAATCTGTTGCGGTCGACGAGATCGTCGTCAAGATCTACCCGCTGCGGACAATCACTGCGGAGCGCGCGGCCGAGAGCGTGCGTCAAATGATCGCCCCCGATGCCCCGAGTCGCCGCCGCGGTCGACAGGCCCAGCGCATGCGCGATCTTGCGCTGACGCTAATGGTCGATGGCCAAACGATCGAAGCGGTGTTCGATCCGAATCGCGTTCGTGTTTCCGCCGACGCGCACACAAACTCACTGATTGTCATCGGTCCGTCCGAGGCGATCACGTTCGTCGATCAGTTCATTGAGCTTCTCGATCAGACGCCGATCAACGTGCAGACCACGCTGAAGCTGTATCCGCTTCAACATGCACGTGGAAAGGATATCGAGCAGGTATTTCGCCGCATCTTCCGGACGAGATTCCAGAGCATGCGAGGCCAGCTTGGTCCGGCTGCGATTCAGCCGGAGTTCTCCGTCGATCAGCGCACCAACACGTTGCTTGTCACCGCTGCGCCGGAACAACTGGCCGAAATCGACGCGCTGCTTGAGCAGCTTGATCGTAAACAAGGGGGCGATCGGCATCCCTTGCGGCTCATTGAACTCAAGGCGGCGCAACCTCAACAGGCGGCGGAAATTCTAGAGAAAGTTGTGATCGGTTCGGACCAGAATCGCCGCGCAGAAACCATGATTGTCCATGACAACGCGACCGGCCTCCTGCTGGTGCGCGCCGCAGATGATGTCATGGCCGAGATCGACGAGCTGCTCAAGGAGATCGACCGCCCACCCACCACGCAGTATAAGGTGCGCACGATCGTGCTGGAGCGCGCCGATGCGTCAGCGGTCGCGACTGCGTTGCAGCGATTGTACGATGATCGCGCCAAGATCGCTTCATCCGGGAGAGGTCGTCGAGAGCAGTCGCGGCGCGTCTCGATCATCGGCGACCGCAACAGCAACACGATTCTGGTTGCTGCGAACGACGACGATTATGATGAGATCAAACATCTCGTTTCACAGTTCGATTCGCCACAGGCGGCGCAAGCGCTTGAGTTCCGTGTCTTTGAGCTGAAGCACGCCAAAGCCGAAGAGATCGAGAGCACGGTTCAGCAACTCGTCAACGATCTGACGTACAACCAGCAGCCGTTCTTTTTCTTCTTCGGCAGCCGGTTCGGCGGATCGCAAGACCAAGCGAACCGCGACTCCGTAGCCGTGCGCGCCGACCAACGCCTCAACGCGCTCATCGTCACAGGCAAGGGCGACAAGTTTGCGCTGGTCGAGAGCCTGATCGAAGTGCTCGATGCGCCGCCACCTGAAGGCGAGCAGCGTGTCGTCAGGCTCTATCAACTCAAGCATGCTGATCTTCAAGTCGTCGCCGACGTCGTTCGCGAGTTGTTTACTGACACGAATCGCGCTCAACGCTGGTGGCAGCCATCCGATCCGCACGAACTGAAGGTCCGCACGGACGAGGGCAGCAAGACCCTCATCGTCTCCGGCTCGGTCAAGGAACATGCGGACGTCGCCGAGCTGATCGCCAGTATCGACGCTCAGGTCGCCCCGGCAGATCAGCAAATGCAAGTGCTGCCCGTCGAGTTCGCCCGCGCTGTCGAGCTGGCGCGGACGTTCACTCGGTTTCTGGCCGACCGGGCTGAGGCAACCAACGCCGCCCCGCCCACCGCGACGATCACCGCGAGCGACTCTGCCAACTCATTGATCGTCTCGGCCAATGCGGACGACTTGGTCTTGCTCAAGGATCTGCTGGCGCGGCTGGATCAGCCGGACGTCTCGGGCGACCGGATCATCGAGATCATCGCGCTCAAAGACGGCGATGCGGAGGAATTGGCTCGCATAATCAGCCAGCAATTCGAGCGGCGCGGCGGTCAAGGCGTTCGCGTCACCCCCGATGTGCGCACCAACAGCCTCATCATCAACGCCCCGAAGATTCAGTTTGCTCAAGCTCAGGCGCTGATTGCCGAACTCGATCAGCCCAAGTTCAGCGATGAGACCATCATTCGAACTTACTCACTGGAAGGCGCGCGCGCCGAGGAGGTCGTCCGAATCCTCTCCGATGCCTTGGGACTCGATGCGCGCGGCGAGACGCACGGCAAGACAATCAAACTGGACGACGATTCTCCGGCGGTCGAAGTGAATGCGAAGATCGTCGCTGACGAACGATCCAATAGTCTCGTCGTAACCGCCACCGCTGAATCGTTCCCCGTGATCGAGTCGCTGATCAACGAACTTGACAACGTTGAGCCCAAGAGCCCGTTTGAATATCGCATTGTCCCATTGGCGCATGCGCTCGCAATCGATGTTTGGTTCACGCTTAACGAATTCACCCGCCAACGAGGCAGCGATCGACGTGAGGAAGCGCGCATTGACTACAACGTCGTCGAGAACCGCATCATCGTGGCCGCGACGCCCGACCAGATGGAGCAGATCCTTCAGATCATCGAGCAGCTCGACCAGCCGACCGGGCCCGATCGAATCAGAGAGTTCGTGCCGTTGCAATTCGCCGAGGCCGAGAAAATCCAGGAAGCGTTATCGTTTTTCTACGGACGGCTTGCGCCTGGTGCCGAAACTCCATCGGAGCGAGATGTACAGATTGTCGCCGATCCCGCGTCGAACAGTCTGGTGATTTCCGCGAGCGAGCAAGAGTGGGTGAACATTCGCGCTCTGCTGGAGAAGCTGGATAACGAGGAGTACGACGCGTCGCTGCAACTGCGCGTTATTCCCCTGATGTACGCCGATGCGACATCAGTCGCTCGTGCGATCAACGGTGCGTTCCAAGGTCAAATCGAGCGCGGCCGGCGAGGTCAGCAATCCACACGACGCGAAGCGCGGCGCGGTGGCGGTGATGAGCAGCGCCGTGATGAACCGGCTCCCACACTGCTGGTCGAGGCGGAAGTATGGGTTCGCGCTGCCGCCGAGCCGCAGACCAACTCCGTCATCATCTCCGCCAGCCGACAGAACATCCGCAAGATCGAACAGATCATCGAGCAGTTGGATGTCGCCGACTACGCCAAGCTGCCGCCGCCCCAGATCATTCCCGTGACCTCCGGCGACCCCATGAAGCTCGCTGAGTCGCTGAACCGACTCTATGACCAGGCGACGGGCTCACGCGGACGAAGAGCGCTCCGCATCGTCGGCGATTCAACCTCCAACACGATCATCGTGCGGGCTGAAGAAGATGAGTTCGCCCAGATCAGGACGCTGGCCGCTGCTCTCCAACAAGAGGCGTCCAATCAAGGTCTCTCGATCCACGTGCTGCGACTGACGGCTGCGCCGGCCGCCCGTGTCGCCGCCGCCATCACCGAAGCGTTCCAGGCCAAGGCGTCCCAGGCAAATCAACCGCTGGCCATCCAAGTCGATGCGCCTGGCAATAGCCTCGTGATCGCCTGCACCGCGGCCCTGTTTGCTGAAATCGAGCAAACAGTCAATCAGCTCGATGCGCTGACGCCGCCCGCAGGGCATGGCATCTTCATCATCGAACTGCAAAACATCTCGCCGGACGCGGCAACTCAGATCATCGAGACCATCGGCCTGGACAAGCCCCAGCCGGACGACTCGGTCTCGCGTCTCGTGACCGAACCGATCAAGGTTGCCACGCTTCAAGGGCGCAACGCCATCATCATCATCGCCAACCCGATCGATCGCGACACGATCGTTGGACTCCTCAAGGCGATCGACAGCGATCCGCAGCATGCTCAGTCTGAAATGCGTGTTCTCAAACTGCGCAACGCCGAGGCCGAAGCGCTCGCGAATATTCTTCGCCAGATACTGTCACCGGCAGATCAACAAACGAACACTCCTTTAGCGCAAGCGATTCAAGAGCAGGTGCGCCGGCTTTCCATTCGACGTAACGGCCCGGATGCCGGCGGAATCCAACTCGATCTCACCAAACCCATCCGCATCATTGCCGACACCTCGCTCAACGCGCTCGTGATCAGTTCCACGCCGCAGAATGTCTACGCGCTGACGGAGATCGCCAAGATGTTCGATCAGCTGCCCATCACCGACGCGGTGACGGTGCAGTTGTTCCCGTTGCAGAACATCGCCGCCGAGCAGTTCGCCCGCATTATCGGTGAGTTATTTGACCAGGGTAAGCAGCTTGGCCGCATACCCGGCACCAATCTGGAAGGCTTGCCCGAAGGCGCCGTCGGGCCCGCTCTGCTCGATGAGATCGCTATCAGCGTGGACGAACGAACCAACACGGTTATCGTGGCCGGCAAGGAAGAGACGGTGGCGCTGGTGGAAGTTCTCGTGCGACGCATCGATGCCGATGTGGCCGCCGGTTGGATTGAACCACGCATCCTCGTGTTGCGTTACGCCGATGCCAACGACTTGGCTGAAACCCTCCAAGCGATTCTCATTGAAGGCATCGGCAATCTGCCGCAGTCCACGCCGCTGCAACGGCAGATCGGGCGCTTGCGCATGGCCCGTCTTGAAGAAAACGGCGGACGAGTGATCGAGTCGGACATTTTCGTCCCCATGACTCACCTGGTGATCCGCCCGGAAACGCAGCTCAACGCGCTGATCCTCGTCGGCACGCCCATGAACCTTGAAGTGGTCACCGAGCTGGTGGCCATGCTCGACATCGAAGCCGCCGCGCCGGGGGCAGCCGTGCGCATTTATCCCATCGAGCATGCCTCAGCGAGTCGGTTGGCCACGACCATGGTGCGCCTGTTCGATCAACAGATCCAAGCTGACATTATTCGTGAAGAGGATCGTGTCGTCGCCCAAGCGGACGAGCGCACCAACACGCTCATCGTCACCACCAGCCCGCGAAGCTTCATCGTCCTGGAGCGCCTGCTCCAAACGCTCGATGCCGAGATCGCCCCGCAGTTCAGCGAGATTCGGCGAATCAAACTGAAGAACGCATCGGCGTCGCGTTTGGCTTCCATCGTCGGTGAACTGATGGATGCGAGACTCGAGCGGCTTCGCAAGATCGAGCCGGAGACGGCTGACCTCCAACAGGCAACGATCATCGACGATCCCCGCACCAACAGTCTGATCATCGCCGCCGGTCAGGAATCCTACGAGGTGATCGAGCGTCTCGTCGCCGATCTGGACGCGTCGGATCTGGGGGAGATCGGCCTGCTGGACGTGCTGACACTGACCACCGCCAACATCGAACGAATCGCCGAGACAATCAACGACATCATGGAGCGGCGTTACGCTGACATGCCCGCCGAGATCAAGCGCAGCCAGCAGCCGCTGGTGATGACTGATCCCCGCACCAACAGTCTGCTGGTGGCGGCGAACGTCGAGGACATGGCCGCAATCCGGCAGCTTGTGGCGAAGCTCGAAGCGGTGCCGATGAATCCGGCCGTCGGCCTGCACGTCCTTCCCTTAGAGGGCACGCGGGCCGAGTTGTTGGCTCCCCGCCTCGAACAGTTGATGCGCGAACGCCAGCAGTCGCTCGGCGAAGCCGCTACGTCCATGGACCGCGTATCGATCGAGCCCGACACCGCCAGCAATAGTCTTATCATCGCCGCCAGTGAGGAGAACCTTCAAGTCATCCGCGATCTGATCGACGCCTTGATCGGTGCTGAGGCGGATGCGGTCGGCGGTTCGACATTCGAGATCCTGCAACTCGCGAGCAGCCGCGCTGTTGATGTCGTGGACATGCTCCAGGATATGTACGTTGAGGAAGTGAACCGTACGCGCGGCCCAAACACCATCCGCGTCACGGCCGACGAGCGCCTCAATGCGGTGCTCGTCAATGCGCCGCCCGCAGATGTCCGCACGATCAGAAGGCTTGTGGCCCAGCTCGATGGCGCTCGGCCAGGGTCGGTCGTCGAGATAAAGTACATCCCGTTGAGTTCCGCAAATGCTCTTGAGACCGTCAGTCTCATTGAGAACATTCTCAGTGGGCGAGGCATCGGCGCTCGACGTCGATCTCAACAGGCGACGGTGCTCAAATATCTCCGCGAGGTCGCCACCGACCAGATCGACGACGAGACCGGCGAGCCGATGACCGAGATGGAGGTCAGCGCCGCCATCCGCGAATCGATCACGCTGACGCCCGATCTGCGCACCAACACCGTGATCATCTCCGCGCCGAAGGAGTCGATGGGCATGATCGAGCAGATGATCCGCGATATGGATGCCTCGTCCACCGGTTCGCAGAACGTTCGCATTTTCAAGTTGGTCAACGCCGACGCCGTTGCCATGGCCCAGATTCTGACCGACTTATTCAATCTCAGCAATCGCGGGAACCTGTACGTCCTCAAGCCGCGCGAGTACCCGCCGGGAGAAGGCGAGCCCGCCCGATTGCCGGGCCCCGATGGCGAGCGCATCTACGCCGGGCTTGAGAATACCGAGCTGACCGCGGTGCCCGATGACCGCCAGCAGCTTTCCATCACCGTTGATACGCGGACCAACAGTCTGCTTGTGTCCGGCACGCCGCAGTATCTCGACCTTGTGGGGGCAGTGGTCGCAGAGCTCGACGCACTCGAGGCCAACGAGCGCGAGGTCTTCGTCTATCAACTTCGGAACGCCGTAGCCGGTGAAGTCGCACGAGTCCTCTCGCAGTTCATCGAGACGGAGCAAGACAAACTCATCGCGACGATCGGCATCGACCAACTCGGCTCCGCCGCCCGCCTGTTGGAGCGCCAAGTTACGATTGTCGGCGACGATCAATCCAACACGGTGCTCGTCAGCGCCAGCCCACGCTATATGCAGCGCGTCAAAGAGATGATCAGTGAACTGGATGTGGATCCGCCGCAGGTGCTCATTCAAGTGCTGCTCGCTGAGGTTACGCTCGACGACACCGACGAGTGGGGGTTCGATTTTTCCGCCAATCGCACCCAAGGCGATGTCAACATCAGCGGCGGATTCAGCTTGGCCAGCGCCTTCGTTACCGGCATGGGCGTGCCGAACCTCTCGATCTCCGGCACGGATTTCAACCTGTTGCTCCGCGCACTTCAATCCCAGGGCCGATTGCAAGTGCTCAGCAATCCCTCAATCATGGCCGCGAACAACCAGCCCGCCCGTATTCAGATTGGCGAAACCATCCGCCTGCCCGAGAGCACATCCTTTAATCTGGGAAGTCAGCAGTCTTCGGTCGTGCCGGAAGACATCGGGATCATCCTTGAAGTTACACCCTCCATCAATCCCGACGGATACGTCCGCATGACCATCACGCCGGAGATCTCCGAGCTGAGCGCACGCACCACGCAGATCTCGGAGGATTTCTCATCCCCCATCATCACGCGTCGCACCGCCACCACGACCGTCACCGTCCGCGACGGCCAAATGATTATCTTGGGGGGCCTGATCTCCAATCGATTTGAGCGCCGCGACCGGAAGGTCCCGCTGCTTGGCGACATCCCATTCTTCGGCGCGCTGTTTCGTAGCTCCACGGAGACCAGCAAAAAGACCGAGCTACTCATCGTCCTCACCCCCCACGTCATCATGAGTCCCACCGAAATCGATCGCGTGGACCAGATCACCCGCGACGAGATCGATCGCCTCTCGCTTCCCGACGAGATCAAGCAGCAGATCCGAAAGAACATTCTGGACGGGACCGGTGGGCTGTACGACGCCGAAGGCAAACGAATCGACACACCCAATGCGTCTGAAAAGGACAAGGAGTAACAACTATCGTGCAGCAACGCTCGCGCATCCATTTTCGATCGAGACTGTTCCTGCCGGCAGCAGTCGCAATGTTTATCCTCGGTTGTCGAACGACGCACGTCGAATACGGCAGCGTCCGACCCTTGCCGCCCGATCCCAAGCCTGCCAAACCCGTTCCAAGCGGCGCCAAGGCCAACGCCATGGCCCTGGCGGTCGAAGGCAAGCCCGCCGACACCGACGGGAACGGCTATCCGGACACGATCGTCGTTTCCATGTACCTGTTCTCGCTGCCGCATGCCGCGCCCATGTTCGAGGATGGAACGTTTGTTTTCACACTGCAAGGTAACGGCGACGCGGATGCCGACGACGCTCATTCCCTCGGACAATGGCGACTCGACGCTAACCAAGTCGAGCGTGGCCGAACCATTTACGGCCCAACCCACCTGGCTCGACTCAGTCTGCTGGACATCGGCAGTGATCGGTACCCGCTCATGAGCGCCAATCTCCACTGCCGATTCGAGCCGGCGGACGGTCGCGATCCCATCTCGCCCCGTGGTGTGCATTGGGTGCAACTGGGCCGGTTCCAAGCCGCCCGGCGGTGAGGGGAAGAAGAAGGCATCGAGGCATCAAGGCATCAAGGGATCAAGGGATCAAGGGATCAAGGGATCAAGGGATCAAGGGAGAAAAAGAAGGCATCAAGAAATGCTAGCCGCGGATGCATATCCGCGGGGGGAAGCGTAGTAATCGCAGAAAAAACCCACGGATTGCGATCCGTGGGCGTCGGGTGTTTGGTTTGAACGAGCAGACTGCGCGCTACTCGCGATCACGATCATGATCACGGTCGCGGCGGCGATGCCTTGGGCCGTTGAAACCCTCGAGGCAGATCGCGGCCAGGCGGTCGTTGAAGCCGTTGTCGGACAGGCGAAAGTCCTGGCCTTGGCCCCAAATGACGTATTGTCGTTGAGGATAGCTTCGGCTGGTGCCGTAGAGGATGGCGATCGTGCCTTCGGGGAGATTCCACTGAATTGACGACGTTCGGCTCCCCACGCGGCCATGCACGGGCAACAGTTTGTGTCGTGGCTGGTCGTGGACGTTGAGCACCTGCACTTTGCCCCCGAAATCGTTGTTTTCATAGAGAACGATCATGCCTTCGTGCACGGGGTTGGAGCAGAGCTGTGCGTGCAGTGGTTGATCGCCGTGCTGATGTCTTCCAAGGCGCTTACCTTCTGCGGCTGAGGAAGGCGACATCGCGGCGAGCGCGGCGACGGTGGCGCAGATCAGTCCGGTACGTATGATTCGGCGAGGGGTGGGGAACGTCATGGGTCTGCTCCTTTGGGCGATTGCGGTCACGAATCTGTCGCAGCCGCAGTTCCGTTGATGAACAGATCGATCCAAGCGGCGCTTCAGTCGAGTCGGTTTGTGAGGCTTGGGGCGGTCGCGGATCGATTATGAGGCCTGTTGATGCAAATAGAGCTCGATGGCGGTGGTCGGTGCGATTCTAATGATGTAGTGCGTGTATTTCATGTTGCGCGCGAGGCGTAAGCGGGATTTACCGGACAATCAGACCGCGCAAATTTTGCGGGCCGGCAGAGGCGGCTGGTCACCGGCGGCGCGTGGCTTGGGCGGCTTGAAGATCGCACAATTGACGGAAGGTAAGCGGACTGAGCGTGTCCTTGAGCGCTGGTGGGAGGTGTCGATTGCTGGTAGGGTTAGGCGCATGTTCGAGATGAGAATGGTGTGTCCAATCGCATGCAATGGCCGTGCGTGATGAATGGAGGGCGTGGATATCGCCATGGTTGATCAGCTGATTCGAACGGCAATCCTCATCAGCGTGTGCGTGAGTCTTTCCGGCTGCAAAGTCGGTCAGCGGGTCATCGAGCATCTTCCGCCGCGGGGTGCAGCGGATGAGGTGATCTACGCGACGGACTTCGAGTCGCCGGTGTGGTATTGGGAGCTTGGGGCGGCGAAGGCGCCCATGAACACGATGACGGTGGACGCCGATCCGCAGAATAAGTTCAAGCCGTTCGACGGAAAGGCCTTGCGTATTGCCATACCCAAAGGATCGCATAAGGGACTGGCGGAGCTGAGCTTTTTTTTCGACGATCAAATCGGCTCCGAGCCGGAGGAAATATATTTTCGGTACTACCTGCGGTTCGGTGACGACTGGAAAACGGTGACGAGCGGCAAGCTGCCGGGGATTGTGGGCACGTATGGACGGGCTGGGTGGGGCGGCCGGCGCGCCAATGGCAAGAACGGCTGGTCGGCGCGCGGGTTGTTTTCCACGACGACCGACGACGGCAAGGTTCAGATCGGTGTGTATTCCTACCACGCGGATATGAAAGGCAAGGTCGGCAGCGCGTGGGAATGGACCAATGGCAAGCGCGGGCTTCTGAGGCGCAACCAGTGGTACTGCATCGAGCAGTACGTCAAGCTCAACACACCCGGCAAGAACAACGGCGTCGTGCGGGGATGGGTCGATGGTAAGCCGGCGTTTGTGAAGAAAGACATTCGCTTCCGCGACGTGCCGAGCTTGAAGATCGAGCGTGTGTGGCTTGAGGTGTACCTCGGCGGCTCCAAGACGGCGGCGAAAGATCATCATCTCTATATTGATGATGTCGTCATTTCGCGCAAGTACATCGGACCCCGCCCCCGGAAGTAGCCCTACCCCCGTACATAACTGTCGTCTTGGCCCTGTTTATTGAGTCCTGTGAGTGCAATGATCCATGGCTACGTTCAGTCGATGCCGATCTCTCCCAGCCGCACATGAATATGTGCGGGCGCCCGCGGATATGCATCCGCGGCTGGTACGACTGACCTCGCCGAACATTACGAATACAGGACTCAAGAGCCGCGAGCCGCAGGCGAGCGCTCAAGACAGTTTACCGAGACGACCCCGGTAGAGCTGGGGACGAACGAGGAGAAATGAAAACTGGGGATATAGGACTTGAACCTATACTAACTGATCCAGAGTCAGCCGTGCTACCATTACACCAATCCCCAAGTGTCGCGTGGTTCAGCATCCGCGAACCGGCACGATTGTATATCGTCGCCGGGAAGGATCAACTACACCACTGAGGCCGCATGAGCGAGATTGATATCACCTTGGAATGGCTGACCGGGCGGTTCGCGGTGTGTCGGTTCGATCCTTCTGCGTCG
Source organism: Planctomycetota bacterium (assembly GCA_022563315.1). Taxonomy (GTDB): domain Bacteria; phylum Planctomycetota; class Phycisphaerae; order Phycisphaerales; family SM1A02; genus JADFNO01. Next base: position 53,381 of record JADFNO010000005.1, read on the forward strand.
ACCCCCGGATGGGCGCTGGCGGGTGGGGGGTTTGTCAGCATCACGCATAGCGAACGGGAGCTGTCGATTGTCGCCGCCGAGTCGATCGTACCGGCCGAGGTGACCGCCGAGCGCGGCTGGGCGGTCATGCGCGTGGTCGGGAAACTGGATTTCTCGATCGTGGGCGTATTGGCAATGCTAACGACCGCCCTGGCCAAGGCGAAAATCCCGTGCTTCGCGATCTCCACGTACGACACGGATTACATTTTGGTGAAGCAGGTCGACGCGGATCGAGCGGAACAAGCGATAGGAAATGTAGCGCAACTCCAGAAGCGTTCGGAAGATTCTCTCTGAACGGAACTGAAGTTCCCAAAGACTAATGCAGTCCCGACATGTCTGTAGCATCCGACGAATCAGCAGATCCGATCATCTACGAGCCACCGTTTGGGTATTGGTTGGCCGGACTGCTTCATGCTGCGCTACTCTCATTGGTCTATGGAGTTGTGCTGCCATCAATCGCAGCATTCACCTTTGCGGTGACGGGCCTAGGTCGTGTCCCGTAAGTATATTCTGAAGTATCGCTGGATCATGGCGAGCTTGAGCATCGCCAGGAAGTTCACAGCTGTTTTCTCGTAGCGCGTCGCGATGCGCC
>JADFNO010000072.1 GCA_022563315.1 Planctomycetota bacterium
TCGCCGAGTCGATGACCATCGACACGGTCAAGGGGATGCTCGACATCAACGATCTGCTGGCCGCTGACGAGGTGTTCCTCACGAACTCGAGCTGGGGCGTCCTGCCGGTCGTCGGCGTAGAGCGCGAGAAGATCGCCGAAGGCGAAGTCGGCGCGTTGACACAGCAGTTGCGCGCAGCCTGGTTGGCCTTGGTGGATCGAGAGACGAGCCTCGCATCGAGCGGTGAACCGGCGTAAATTCACCACTGAGTCGCAGAGGACACAGAGAAGATGGGATTACCGGGAAGGAGAGGTAATTAGAAAAAGAGAAGGCCGTTTAGCCGCGAGCCAAAGGCGAGCGCGTGGTGGGAGAAGGCACTAGGCACTAGGCATTGGGCATTAGGCATTAGGGCAGAGCCGGGCGCCACGCACAGCAAGAGAGTCCCGGCAAGCCGGGACGGACGAGTCGTGCGTGCCGATCGCAGGATGCTCTTGCTTGCACACTGACGACGCCTCCCGGCGCGCCGGGATCCGCTGTCAGTGGCACCCAGCACCCGTTTCCTACTTGCAGGCCGCTAAGTTAGGCTTGGTATTCGTGCGGCAGCCGCTACACTGGTATGCCAACGGCCGGGCGATGGAGCCTGAGGAAGCCATCTGAGGACTGTCGGTTCAAGCAGAGGCGAATAAGCGAACTGGGGGCCGTGTCCGTAGGCAGAAGGAATAGGCACCAATGTAAGAACTCAAGAGTCAAGCCTTTATCGCTGGGCATAGCCCGGGGTAGTTGGAGGTGGCACAAAGCCTGACGTGCCACTCCTCAAAAAGAGTAGAACGAATCACAGATGGATAAAAAGGAGGGGGCAAGGGCGTAGGCAATAATCCTAGAGGGAGGTTGAAACACGCAAGGCTAAGCACCACAAGACCTCATTAGAGGTTGTGGATTCAGGAATCAGGGCAAATCTAACCCTACTGGCTAGCCCAGGGGATTTCGTGCCCTTATTCTATTTGCATCCTGACACGAAAAGGTATAGTGGTTAGCGTTGGAAACAGTTTATTGTCGCGTTGGCAGCCACATCCTAAAGCCCGGGCGATGTCTCGGAGAGGAGGCTAGGTAATGCGGAACGAGTTCAGATTAATAGCATTGGCCTTAATCGCTACTAATTGTGAAGCAATTGCAGCAGAGACGAGCGACGAAGTAGTAACTACTGCACCTATACCAGGAGCGACGAAGAATCTAGCTCCAGATCCAGCGGCATTGCTTGGCAGTTTTTGCGGTGGTCCAATGTTTCCGGGGCCGAAATATGAAACTGGTCAAACAACATATTCAGTTGCTGCTGCGCACCTGAACGAAGACGGAAACCTGGATTTAGTTGCCACCAATTATGGGGACAATGATGTGTCGGTTCTACTGAACAACGGTGACGGGACGTTCGGCCAGCACTCAACTTATGACGTCGGTAGCGATCCAGTATCTATTGCAACAGGCGATCTCGATAATGATGGTCATATTGATTTGGTTGTAGCAAACTACGGCCAAGACAGCATATCCGTATTGTTAGGGAACGGAGATGGTACGTTTGCTAGTGAGACTCATTTCTCCACTAGCGATAAGCCAACCTGCGTAGTGTTGAGTGATTTGAATAATGATGGATTCTTGGATTTGGTGGTGGCAAATCGAGGTACAGACGAAGTTTCAGTATATCCGGGTCAGGGGGATGGCACATTTGGGTCTGCTGTGCACTACGACGTCGGTCTTAAGCCAGTGTCCATAGCAATAAGCGATTACAACGGTGACAATGAATTGGATCTTGCTGTGGCGAACCTAAATACAAACGATGTATCAATTCTGATCGGCCTTGGAGACGGATCATTCAAAGCAGAAATGAGATATGATGCAGGCATTACACCCATTGATATCGTAGCATGTGATTTGGATAACAACGGGACAGTAGATCTGGTTGCAGTGAGCGGAAATACTGATGAGTTATCAGTGCTTATTGGTGTTGGCGACGGTACCTTTAATGAGGAAGTACATTATGCCGTTGGCGATAGCCCTACATCTGTGGAGGCTGCGGACCTGAATGGTGATGGCAATCTTGATATTGCTACGTCTAACAATAACGGCGATGACGTCTCTGTGCTTCTAGGGTACGGAGACGGATCGTTCGCCCCTCATGTACAGTACGCAACAGGAATACTCCCGATCTCCTTGACTGTGGGTGATTTCAATAATGACGACATAATCGACTTGGCAGTAACAAACATACCAATATACTACGGCGATATTTCGATCCTGCTAGGCAATGGTGATGGAACATTTCCACTTGCGCCACACTACGAGGTTGGAGATAACCCATCTGCAGTAGCATTGGGTGATCTGGACAATGATGGTGATTTGGATCAGGCGTCAACAAACCAATACGACGATAATGTCTCGATATTGTTAAATAACGGCGATGGTACTTTTGTGGTAAATGACTACTACAACGTAGATAGCAATCCCTACGATGTGGTTATAGGTGACCTAGATAGCGATGGCGATCTCGACATAATAACTATCAATCACGGTGTGGGAGGCCGGAGTTTCTCTGTATTGCTAAACAATGGCGATGCGACGTTTGCCGAAGAAATTACGTATGAATTGTTTACTGCTCCAGGTCTTGCTGCATTAGGAGATCTGGATGGCGATGGAGATCTGGATCTTGCTATTGCTATGAGTAATCTAAATCAAATTAGAGTGCTCATGAATAATGGTAACGGGTCGTTCGATACTGGAATGGACTATTTTGTCTTTGGCGAACCGTTTGGTGTTGCAGTTGGCGACATAGACAATGACGATCATTTGGATATAGCTATAACGTCTCACTCGACCGATTCTGTTGCTGTGCTGATTAACCTTGGTGATGGCAGCTTCGCTGAGTCTATCACTTACGATGCAGGAAACTACCCTAATGATGTTGTTATGGTTGATTTAAATCGTGATGGATATCCCGAACTTGCTGTGGCAAACACTTTCAGCACCAAGATATCAGTCCTTCTTAATCTTGGAAATGGTACATTTGCACCGCAAGTACAATATGACGTTGGCGCAGGACCTATTTCAATCGCAGTAGGCGATCTGAACAATGACGGAGATGATGATCTGGCATTGGCGAACTATGAGAGCAATGATGTATCCATATTGTTGAGCAATGGTGATGGAACGTTAGCTCCGCAAATGCGATTCGCTGCTGGTGAAGCAACAAGTAGTATCGCAATAGGAGATATGAACGGTGACATGCGTCCTGATCTATCAGTCGTAAATAGAGATAGCGATGACATTTGGGTTTTCCTGAACACATGTGAATCCGTCAGCGATTGCCCCTGGGATCTCAACGGTGATGGCGTGGTCGGCGTTGGCGATCTCCTGATACTCGTTGGGAACTTCGGGCCGTGTGATGGGGAATGTCCGGCCGACTTCGACGACGACGGGTTCGTGGGCGTTTCCGATTTGCTGATCTTGATCGCGAATTTCGGACCGTGTCCCGGAACCGGTTGCCCCTGGGACGTCAACGGCGACGGCGTTGTAGACCGTTTGGATATAATAGCTGTGAACGACAACATGGGGCCGTGCAAGGATCCCGACAACTGCCCGTGGGATGTCAACGGCGACGGCGTGGTGAACGGCGACGATGTGTCGGAGGTGGCAACGCACTTTGGGCCGTGTCCGTGAGAAGAAGGCTTGAGGTTTGAGGCTTGGGGCTTGGGAGATGGGGAAGAGGGACGCTGCGCGTCAGCCGCTAAACGGGAAGATCGCGCGGCGGGTGGTTGATTGCGTTTGGAGGTGGACCGCCCCAACGGCGTCGCGTTGTCGTTCACTGCCTTCTAATCACGCGGACATTCGATCGGCCGTCGCGCTTGGGTAGAAGTCGGCGCAGTTTGGCGAGCGCGGCGTTGATGAGGGCCAGCCCTGTAAAGACGATGATCGCGGCAATCACGGCGACAACCGCGAGCAATAGAAGCGGCAGTCCGATCACCAGCACGAAGATCACCAGCGCCAGTCGAACCACCCAACTGGGCTGAGCTGCGAGCCATCGATAGCCACGGACGGCACGCTGCCGTTGCTCGGTGGTGAAGGTCTGGATGCGTACGACTCGATCCATCGGAAATCATCTACTCGTCATGACAGGGGAGGCGGGTAAATCGCCGTCCTCCCACGATCCTATTCGGAGTTGGGGCGGCCGTTTACCGGAAGAATGTTCACACATCGTCCGGCCGGTATCCAGCCCACGCCAGTCACGGTATTCTGAGGGGGTCCCGCTTCGTTGCGTCTACTATATATAGGATAGCCTGCCAGCCACGAATACAAGATAATGGATACAACGACCGCACCGCGATTTGTTCACCTGCACCTGCACAGCGAATACTCGCTGCTCGACGGGGCGAATCGCATCGGTCCGCTGGTCCAGCGGGTCCGCGAGCTGGGGATGGATGCAGTGGCGGTGACCGATCATGGCAACCTCCATGGGGCCGTCGAGCTGTACTTCAAGGCGGCCGAGGTAGGGATCAAGCCCATACTCGGCATCGAGGCGTACGTGGCCCCGGGCGATCGGCGCGAGAAAGCTGGCGGCGGCATCGCTGATGGCAGTTACCACCTCGTGCTGCTCGCCGAGAACAACATCGGATGGAAGAACCTCATCAAGCTCAGCAGCGATGCGTTTATCAACGGCTTTTACTACCGGCCGAGGATGGACAAGTCCACGCTGAGCGAGTGGTCCGACGGATTGATTGCGATCAACGGGCACCTGGGTAGTTCACTCGCGCACTACCTCTTGCACTACGCGCAGACCAACAACGACGCCCACTACGAATCGGCCGTTCGCGAGGCGCAATGGCACGCTCAGACGTTCGGCCAAAACGAGCGAGGCGAACCGCGGTTCTTCATCGAGCTTCAGCGTCATGACACGCCCGAACAAGATCGGATCAATCCGCTGCTGTTGCGATTGGCGCGCGATCTTGATCTGCCGATCGTTGCCGATAATGACGCGCACTTTATGACGGCTGAGGATCATGACCTTCACGACACGCTGTGCTGCATCTCGATGGGGCGAACAAAGGACGATCCGGGTCGGCTGCGATACTCCAAGCAGTTGTACGTGAAGTCGCCGGCCGAGATGGCTGAGTTGTTTGCCGACCTACCTGAAGCGATCGCGAACACTGTGCGCATCGCTGATCGTTGCAACGTCGAGTTGGATGTCTCGACGAGTCACACCCCGATCGTGAAAGTGGAACATGAGGTTGCGAAGATAGCCTGCCGGCGTTCCCCGACGTAACTGTCAAACCCGACTACCGTGGATCGACCGAGTGGTTCATGGCGTTCTGTTCGCAGTTCACGCTTCACCCGTTCGATTCGACGGTTGACGACACTTCGCCGGAGGTGCTGAAATCGCAGTGTGACGACGCGCTTGGTTCGCTGTGTTTGACGGGTTTGGAATGGCGGTACGGGGCCGACGGCATCACAGATGAGATTCGTGAGCGGCTTGCTCGTGAGCTACATATTCTGGCGGAAAAAGGCATCTCTGCATATTTCCTGATCGTGTGGGATTTCGTGAACTGGGCGCGGCAGCGCGGAATTCCCGCGATGGCGCGCGGCTCGGGTGTGGGCACGATGGTGGGCTACGTGCTGGGGCTTTCCAACGCATGTCCGATTCGGTACGGCTTGTTGTTTGAACGGTTCACCGACCCGGACCGCAGTGAGTATCCCGATATCGATATCGACATCTGTCAGGACGGCCGAGCTGAAGTGCTCGACTACGTGCGCGAGAAATACGGCCACGTTGCACAAATCATCACCTATGGTCGGCTGAAAGCGAAGGCGGCAATCAAGGACGTCGCGCGCGTGATGGGTCTCTCCCCGCGAGAAGGTCAACGCCTAAGCAACCTCGTTCCGAGCGAGTTGAACATCACGATCGACGAGGCGCTCGCCAAGGAGCCGGAGTTTAAGCGTGAATACGAGACGAACGAGCTGGTTCGCAAAGTTGTAGATGCGGCCAAGGGGCTCGAGGGACATGCCCGTCATGCGGGCGTTCATGCGGCGGGCGTCGTCATCGCAACGCAGCCTTTGGACACGATCGTGCCGCTGTATCGAACGACCGGCAACGAAGACACGGTCACGCAATGGGACGGTCCGACCTGCGAGAAGATGGGTCTGCTGAAGATGGACTTCCTTGGACTGCGAACGCTGTCAACGCTGGAGCGAGCAAGGAAGCTGATCGGCGAGGCGCTGCCGGAGAAGGCGGTGTGGGAAGCGGTCGGCCGGGGCGAAGGCGATGGACCGCATCCGCTTGATCTTGAGCGGTTGGAGTACAACGACGCGAACGTGTTAGCGCTCTTCCAACGAGGGGACACGGCGGGTGTGTTCCAGTTCGAGTCGGCGGGGATGCGCCGGCTCTTGAAGGACATGAAGCCCGATCGGCTGGAAGATCTCATCGCCGCCAATGCACTCTACCGTCCGGGCCCGATGGAACTTATTCCCCAGTACACGGCCCGCAAGCTCGGGCACGAGCCTGTACCGAAGGCACACCCGATTGTCGAGCAATACACGGCCGAGACGTACGGCATCATGGTGTATCAGGAACAGGTCATGCAGATTTTGCACGGCTTGGGCGATATCCCGCTTCGCAGTGCGTACACCTTGATCAAAGCGATCAGTAAGAAGAACCGCAAAGTCATCAACGCCCAACGATCAAAGTTTCTCGAAGGTGCGCAGAACAAGGGGCTTTCCAAGGAACAGGCGGACGACTTGTTCAACTTGATCTTGAACTTCGCCGGGTACGGATTCAATAAGTCCCACTCGACGGGATATTCGATCATCGCGTATCAAACTGCGTATCTGAAGACGTATTTCCCCAACCAGTACATGGCGGCGCTGCTGACGTTTGAAAGCGCTGCGCGGAAGATCGAAAGCTGGGTCGGATACCTCGACGACTGTAAACAAACGGTCTTTGTCGACCACGAAGAGCATCGGCCTCACATCGGCGTGGAGGTCAAGCCGCCGGATGTGAATCTCTCGGAGGTTGAGTTCGCGGTGGTCTTTATGCCGGACGAACCGCGCGATTCGCTTCACGGGCACGTTCGATTCGGCCTCAACGCAATCCGGGGTTCCGGGGGCGCTGCGGTCGAAGCGATTGTCTGCGAACGAAAGAAGAACGGCTCGTTTCGCTCGATCTTCGACTTTTGTGAGCGCGTGGATTTGCGCAAGGTGAACAAGGCGACGATCGAGGCGCTGGTGAAATCCGGGGCGTTCGATTCCATTTACAGCGTAGCGGCGCGATCCGCGGCGTTTGCCGCGATCACCGACGCCATCCCCGCCGGGCAAAGCGCCGCCACCGACCGGCGTGACGGTCAGATGAACATTTTTGCCGCGACTGAATCGCTTGAACCAGCTTCTGAGAAGGGTGGCCGGCCGCTGCCCAAGGTTCCCCCGTGGGATGACGCCGCAACGCTGGCATTCGAGAAGGAGACGTTGGGCTTTCACGTCTCGGGCCATCCGCTGGATCAATACGCGCAGATCATCGAACGGTATTGTCCGGTGGATATCAAGGCAGCTTCGCACCTCCCCCATGACGGCGAGGCGACGCTGTGCGGCGTGTTGACGCAGGTTCGACCGAGGATCGTCCAACGCGGACGAAGCGCCGGCCAAAAGATGGCGATCCTCACGCTGCAGGACATGCGAGGCTCGGTTGAGGCGGTCGTGTTCAGCGAGGCGTACGAGCAGTACAACCACCTCCTGCACAGCGATGCGGTCGTCTTACTGCGGGGAAAGGTGGATCACTCGCGCGGCGAGCTGAACCTCATCGTGGACAAGGTGATTCCGATCGACGAGATCGAGAATCATTTCGCCACTCGGTTGGAGTTGGATCTCGTGGACGACCCCCAGCGCAAGCCGCTGGAGCAGACGATGCACGAGATTGAGGAGGTGCTGCGCGGCGCTACTGGCGCGGCGCAGGGCAACGGGCATCAAGGCGTGAACGTACGATTGCTCTTGCACACCGCCGGCAAGCGTATTGCGCTCAAACCGCACGGCCTACGGATCGTTCCCGACGGACAACTGGTCCAGCGACTCGGCCAGATTCTCTCGCCGCACCGCGTTCGGCTCGTCGGTGGAACCACCAAGGCAAGTCAACGGACTCCGACCGGCGCTCAACGCAACTGAAAACGTTTCGGGCAGTTTTAGGCCGCGTATCCGCCGCCGAAGCCCAGATCGTCGTAGTCGTATTCGTCGCCGGCGGCTGGGTCGTCGGGCCAGGAGGGTATGGCCCGGTGATGCACTTTGATCACGTTACTGATCTGCTCGGCGAAGATCGGGCGGAGAATATCGATCGCGCCGGCAAGCTCCTCGGCGAAGGGCGTCGACTTGCTGCGGAACAGCACCATCACGGCCAGACATTCGCCTTCGTGAAGGCACGAGAAGGCGATCACCTGGCATCCGGCCAGGAACCCCACCTCGGCCCCCACCCAAGCGGCGAATTCGGCCGCGTCGCTGAACGCCACGATCTCCGACTCCTCGGCCATTTGGGGGCACACATATTGGCACAGATGATCCAACAAGGTGGTAACCGTTTCGCGCGGGCAGTCGTAGTTGACGTACGCGCCAAGATCGAACCGGCCGGCTGAATCCGGCAGAAAGACCGCCGCGTTGGTCGGGTCGGTCTTGGTCAGAAGGTACTCCAACGCGGTGCGCAGGAGCGCCTCGACGTCCAGTTCCTGCTGCAGAAGCGTGCGGAACTCGCTGGCCATGGCCACCTCGGTCATTTGGAGCGAGACGTCCTGGTAGGCCTCAACGAGATCCTTGCACAACCGCTCCACTTGCTGGGACACTTCATGGCGGGCGGCAGCGAGTTTTTTACAGATGGACTTGAGCCGTGCCAAGCGCTCCTCTCGTTGTATATCGGCTCTGACCTCGACCAGCGCAGATTTGACGCGATCGCACAGCTGATCGACATCAGCGGGCAGACGCATGAAATCCACGGCGCCGCACCGCAAGGCGCCGACGACTTTCGCGAAGGAAGCAGCACCGGCAAAGACGATGGACCGAGTGGGCGGCGAGACCAATCTCAAGGCGCGCACCAACTCCGGCACATCGCCATCCGCCAGGTCAAGATTGAGCAACAGTAAATCGAAGCGGCGACGAGCGATCGCGCTGCGGGCCTGTATCAAGCTGTCGGCGCACGCGCAACGGTGGCCGACCTCAAGAAGTTTGTCCCGTAGGCAGACTCGAAGCGCATCGTTGGTGCTCACGATGAGGATCCGCGCAGGCCCCTGAACCGCCGGCGGGTGCTCGGCGAAGACTTCCGCGATTTCCTTGTCCAGAGATTCCATCGAGAGCCTTCCCCTCCAGCCGGCATGATGCTCGGCTCGACTCCGAACCACGGGCGACGCCGATGATCGCACTGCCTCAGGCGGCGCCACGTTGACTGGAAACCGCCGCCCGTCCCCCAGGCAACCAGATCGTGGCCACGGCGCCTCCCGTCGGACCGTTCTTCAGCGTGATCCGGCCTCGATTCGCCTCCACGAGCCGCTTGACACGGGCGAGGCCCAGGCCCGGCTGACGACCGGCCGGCTTATCGCTGAAGAACGGTGCGAACGCATGAGCCAGGGCATCGTCGCTCAACCCTGGACCGTTGTCCGTCACCTGAACCTTCAATCGGTCATCCAGAGGGTCGATTTGAACGCGCACTTCGATCTGAACGCCAGAGGATGCTTCGAAGGCGTTGCGAACCAACTCTCGCACGGCTTTGGCAAGATGGTCCGGATCAACGAGGACCTGCCCAACTCCTTCTTCCACAACAAGTTTGATCTGAGAAGCACCATCATTTCTCGGACTAAACTCGGTGACGATTTCTCGCAAAACGACGTGGAGATCGACCAATTGCGGCTTGGGCTCGGCCGGTTCGGCAACATCGCGAAGGGCGGTAATCATGTCGCTCAGATCATGCGAGCGCTGGACAATCTGTTGCGCAGCGGACCGAAGCTCGGGGTCTTGTAGTCGCTCAACCAAGAGTTGTGACCGGCCGGAAATCACGGCCAGCGGATTGTTCATCTCGTGGGCAGCGCCGGCAGCGAGTTCACCGAGCGCAGCCATGGCCTGCGCTCGGGCGGCCGAATCACGCGTGTCGGCGAGGGTCCGGTTCGCCTGGGCCAATTGCTCGGCCAGCGTTTCAGTAGCGGCGTAGTGTGCCGCCGCCTCAATCGCAGCCTCCCACGTGCGATGGAGCACACTAAACTGCCCCGGCGTGTACGGCGGGGCGATCGGTTGATCATAAAGCAGCGCCGCGCCCGCTGATCCTCCGGCCAGCGTTATCGCCTGTATGTCGGCTGGGTTCGCGCCCTCAAGCAACGATGACTCCAACCATGGCGCAAGCTCTGCGCACCGCAACACGCAACCGTCAGCCACGGCGATCTCGCAAAGTGGCCTGGCTGTAGACGGCGGGGAGAGAAGCTTACGGCTCAAGAGACGCCCGTCATCGGCGAATCGCAGAACTTCCCACGGCTCCCCAGCCGCGGCCTGATACACGATCCCCAGCTGCGCGTTGGGCAGGATGTGACGTCCGGAACTGACAATCCCCGCCAACACGCGCTCGATTGACCCCGCTTGCGCGACCTCGTGAAATTGTGCGATCGCATCCAGTACCTCGGCTCGCCGCTCACCCGCCAAGGCCTGGCGGCTCATCGCCGTGGTGATATGTCCCAACACCTGATTGGCGCGGCTGATGGATCGCAGCAGGGAATCGGTCGTCGGCTCCTCCGTAAGCCCCAACGCCGCGGCGCGCTGAGCCACCTCATTGTGCAGCCGCGACGCTACTTGCTCTACGTCGTCACGTCCCAATCCCAGCGGCTCGCACATCGCAAGGAGGTCTTCGCCCCGTGGGGTGTGCCCAATCGGAGTGATGTATCGTTGCCGCACCAGCACATCAGCCAGCGACACCAGTGCGATCAGGTTCCGATGCGGCAGGCCGCGTAGTGCTTGCATCGGCTGACCGTGGAGCCACATGACGTCAACAAGGCGCCTCGGCAGTTGCCAGTGATTGCCCAGCCGCTTGCCCGCAACCCGGCTGTCGACGCCGAGGACTTGGTTGCAGGCGTGATCGAGCGACAGCCCGTGCGACTCCGCCAGCTCGCAGACTCGATCGAAGCTGCGGGGCATAATCACGTGCAGGGCCAGCACACCCAGATCATGAAGCAGCCCGCAGATATACGCTTCGCCGGAGCTGACTTTGCCGGCGCCGGCGGTCTTGAGGGCCAGCCACTCCGCAGCAACGCCCACCGCCACGCTGTGACGCCAGAACATCTCGCGATCGAAGACCGGCTGCTCCGAGCGGACTTCACCGCCCGGGCTTTTTACGCCGTCAAAAAGCTCGAACACCTGCACGGACAGGGCAGCGCTGCGCACCGCATCGAATCCCACCATCGTCACCACGCGGTCGATGGTCGTGATCTGCCGTGCCCGGCCGCCGTTCACGCAACGACAGAGCCTCAGAACCTTCCCCGCCAGGGCGGGGTCGGCCGAAACAAGTTCGATCACATCCCTCGCGTCGGACTGCTCGTCTGCTGTCACTTCCAGCAGGCGCACCACGATCGCGCTCAGCGTGGGCAGCGAATCCATCTGCTGCAATATCAGCTCGACTTGCCTGGCGTGATTGGTCTGCAATCGGCTCGCCATCGCGCCGGCTCCCCTGTGATCCAGGCAATCCGAGGTCAGCGCTAAACGCCCAGCATCTCGGACATTCGCTCGATGAGCTTCTCGATGTTGAACGGCTTCTTGACAAAGTCGTCAGCGCCGCTTCGAAGCAGCGTGTCGATCTCGTCCTGGTTCACCACGCCGGAGATAACGATGATCTTCGTTCCCGCCAACTCCGGGTTCGATCGAATGCGATCACAGACGAGGTTGCCGTTGATATCCGGCAACATGTAGTCGAGCAGAACGATGTGCGGGCGGAACTGCTCGGTCATCATCCCTGCGTCATACCCGGTCCGAGCGCTCTTGACTTCGAAGCGGTCGTCGCGGCTGAGCACGTCGAGGAACAACTCGATGATTTGCTCGTCGTCGTCTACGACCAGCACGCGACGCTTGGTGCTCTCCAGAGCGTCGGTGGGGATGTCGTTGGACTTCATGAACTGGAGCAGGTCCTTGCGCGGAATCCGCCGGAACCGCGAGCCGGGCACCCGGAACCCCGTCAGCCGACCGCTATCGAAACAGCGGATAATCGTCTGCTGGGAGACCTTGCAGATCTCAGCCGCCTCACCGGTCGTGAAGACTTGCTTGCCGGCCCATCCGTCCGCTGCGTTCGCCTTCGCCTTCGCCATGTTCAGCCCCACAATTGTTCGCATTCCGCAGGGTCGCGGATGCCTCTAAGTTCCCTAGCTTGCCGGACTTGACATCGGTTGGGGCCTCGCGCAACTTCAGCGCCCTCGCCTGAGGCGCCGCTACCGCTCCTGCACAGAAGTCATATGTCTCACAGGCCCCGATCCCTTGGTCCCTTACGTCCGATGGGACTCAGCCGTCCCCGCCCCCGCGCCATTTGACGACCGCTTCAGGGCGGCGTGGATACCGCGGACCCAGACTCAGCGGGTCCGTCGTATCGCCCTGCTTCAGTCGTTGCTCAGTCGCCGCCAGGCACGCCAGAGGATCGAACTTCGGGTCGATTATCGCCACCTTCGCCGCCGAGCACGCATCGCGGATCCCGGGGGGAAGGAATTCGTCGCCAATCAGCGCTTGGATGTCCCTCAACTCCAGCGATCGCGCGTCGGCGAGCCGACCGTCGTCCGCCGGCGCCCACCGATCATCGATCCACTCGATCCGCGTCACCCAGCAGGTGTCCGCCTTCGACGCCAGCGCCACGATGATCGGACCCGCGCCTTGATACGACCCCGCCGCCACCAACGCGCTCGGCACCGCAACGAGCGCGCAGCCCAGCGCCTCGCCGAGCATCTTCGCCGTGCTCACAGCGATCCGCAGTCCGGTAAACCCACCCGGGCCGATCGACACGCCCACCGCGTCGGTCGCCTCCGGCTCCAAACCGACGCGCCGGTACAGCCGATCAATCGCCGGCAGCAGATCATCATCGTGTCGAAGATTCGCCGCGACCCATTCGACATGCGCAGCGCCGGCCGCATCGCGCAGCGCCACCCCGCCTTTGCGCTGCGAAGTCTCGATTGCTAACACAACCGACTGCGCCACCACCGCACCTCACGTTACTGCCCCAAGGGTACGCCCCGCAACCGAATTGCGGCCCACGCAGCCTCCTCTGTGCTCGGCAGGTGGGCCAGGTCAACCGACAACACCGCTGCGGCCTCGTGATCACTATTGAGCACGACCACACGCTCACCGTGAACCGCAAGGCCGGCCTCAACATGTTGATGCCCGAGGCAAAACAGGTTCACGCCCCAGCCCTCGGCCAGCTTGTCGATCTGCTCGGGCGTATGACCTCTTCCCCACACCATCAGGTACGCAGAGCCCGTCCTCGGCTCATAGTCCGTATCCGCCAGCTCGCGCATCAGCACGCCCGGGTCGAACTGCGCCATCGACCGGGGCCCGGGAAGCGAGTGCGCACACAACAAACCCGATTCGCTCCTCAAAGCCAACGGCATCGCGCGGATGAAGCCCTTGATCGACTTGGAAACCGCCTCCCAGTCGCCGCTGAAGACGTACTGAAGACCGGCATTGAACAGCTCAACGCTGTTGCCCGCACCCTTGGACACGCCCTGGCCGGTCATCTGCGCCAACTCGTGATTGGCGAGCACCACGTGTACTTGTTGTGGATGAGCGACGATCAACTCGGCGACGCGCGCCAACATGCGGTGACTCAGGTCCACGCCGTTGACCAACCGCTCGGAATGGATGATCTCGTGCAGGACGACATGATGATCGGCGAAGGCGTCCAGCCGAGCGAGTTGGACGATCTTGCCAAGATGTTCGGGGTTGTCGTGCAGGTCGCCGGTGACAAGAAGCCGGCCGGTCGCTGGAAGCTGCACGATCGACCCTTTCCGATAGGGCGATGAGCGCATCGCGTGCGCCGCCCGATCAAACAGGGCCGTCACTTGCCCGGCGTTTGTGAGATCCGTCTCCGTAGTCACGCCCACAGTTTAGCGGGTGACGCGCCCCCGGACGCGCCCCCCGGATGCGCCGGGCGAGCCGGCTCGTCCTCAGCCCGACATGTTTCCATCGCGTAGCAAACACACACTTCGCGACGGAAGAGGCCGCGGCCGAGGACGGCGCGGCTCGCTGAAATCTCCTTGCGTCGTCAATCCCAGTTTGCGAGCAGAAGCGACAGATCGAGGTAGCCGACGGCGCCGTCCAGATCGAGATCGGCCAGGCAGCATCCTTTGGCGCATGGCCCCCAACCGCCCAAGAGCCCCAGCAGGTCGACGACCCCGACGCTTCCATCACCATTGAGGTCGGCGAAGATCACGTCCTCGACGGGATCGAACTGATACTCGTACGCCCCCATGTCCACGACAACGGGCACGCCGCAGCCGGGATCGAAATCGTTCTCGTCGGCGTTGAAGCGCGGGTTACCGTCCAGATCAACCGGGAACAGTTCATTCGTGATGCCGTCGTTGTCGTAGTCATTGTCGTCAATCGGTACGCCCCAGTTGTGCCCGGCGTCGATACACGGTGAACCAGCCGAAAGGCGATAGTCGCCGTTATCAGGGGCAACGAAGATCGGGTCGGCATCGATATTGCCTGAACCATTGCCCGACCAGCCACCTTCGACGTCACTAAACATCACCATTGAATCAACACGATTGTCCTCGATCTCGTTCGGCTTGTTCCCCCAGAGAATGGAGTTCGTCACAACGGTTACGCCGTCTTGGTAGTTATAAAGTGCGCCTCCACTATTCATGGCACTATTATTTGAGATCGTACAATTTGCTACAAGAGGGGCCGAGTCATTTCTACTGACCATCGCGCCACCGTTCCCTCCGGCGCTATTAGATGCTATCAGGCAATTCAGAAATATTGGGAAGCTGGTGCTGTTGTTGTAGATCGCGCCACCGTCGAACACGGCTTCGTTTGCCGCGATTTGACAGAGGACTACAAGCGAATCAGCGTTGTCGTTGTATAGAGCTGCGCCCCTCTTAGCAGCATTAGCGGTGAAGGTGCAGCTAAGGACGGAGGGACTTCCATCAGAGATGAACATTCCAACGCCGTGTTCACCCGCCGTGTTGAATACAAAGTCACAGTCTACTATCGTCGGACTAAAGTTGTCCGTGAAGATTGCTCCACCGAAATCGCCTGCAAAATTCGCCTCGAACGTGCAGTTGACAACTTGTGTGGCATCCGAACCAATTCCTAATGCACCGCCGTCGAATATGAATGCGGTATTGTTGGTGAATTCACAACTAAAGAAAGATGGACCGGACGAGTCGCTCCAAACAGCCCCTCCCCATCTGTCGGCTTGGTTTTCCGTGAACGAGCAATTCATTACCATTGGAGAGGACGCGCTTGATTGATATATCGCCCCGCCTACGATTACCGCTACGTTCTGTACGAACGTACAATTCTCCAATGCCGGACTACACTGAGCCTGATTCCGAATAGCACCGCCTGCCTGAGGGGTGGCATTTGTTTCGAACATACAGTCTTCAATGATCGGACTTGATCCTTCGATGTTCATAATTGCCCCGCCGCCGCCCGCGGCGAAGTTATCTTCGAACAGGCAATCCGTGATAGTCGGGTTGCTGTCGGCTTGGTTACGAATTGCTCCTCCTGCTCCGTCTTCAGCAGCGTTGCCTATGAAACGGCAGGAACTGATGGCAGGACTGCTGCTGTTATGGTTGTAAATGCCGCCACCGGCTCTGGCCAAGTTGCCCAAGAATGTGCAACGTACGATCGTCGGACTTCCCGGGTCGTTGATTATCCCGGCTCCTCTGATATGTTCACTTCCGCCGAGGTTCGTCGCACCCGCTGTGATGGTCAACCCATCCATCACGGCAGTACCGTCCGTTCCAGTTCCATTCGCGACGTGAAAACTGTTCTCACCGGTGTTCTCGAAGTCAGGTCCATCATCGCCGAGCAGATCGCCGGAGAGGATTGTTTCGTACAGTTCAATATCCCGAGCGTTGGGGTCCTTTGCGCCGAGACCGGCATAACCACCCATCAGCGACACGCGGTTGATCAACTGGAATGTGGCTTCGCGGTCACCAGTGCCGTCGGGGTTCGCTTCGTCGCGGTCGGGTTTGTAGAGACCTTGACCAACGCGAATCTCAGTGACGCCCCCTTTGGCCGCACTTGTAAGTCCGTCCTGCAAAAACCGGTAGGCAGTCTCCCAAGTCGCGCCATCCCCG
>JADFNO010000073.1 GCA_022563315.1 Planctomycetota bacterium
GGACGAATGGAGATTGTCGGGGTCGAAGCCATCATTACGAAGATGCTCCTAGAGGCTGGCGCGGATGTTAATGCGCAGGATGGGCTTGGTCAGACCGCTTTGCATTATGCTAGTATCACATTTAACGAAGATCACATCCGGCAATTGATTACCGCCGGCGCTGATCTGAGTATCAAGTCAGCGTCTGGCTTCACTGCAGCGGAGATATTCAAACGCACATGGGATAGTTACCCTTACCCGAGGGAGAACTCCAGCCAGGATCGTCTAGCATCTGAACTCGTGTACCACAAAATGCTCGCTCTATTTGAAGGGCGCGACGCAGATGCGGTAACTCAGGCCATCCTTGAAAGTGATGGTCGGATCCTCCTACCGCCACAGTTTACTATCAAGGCTCTTCTTTCCTCGGACGATGGAGCTAAGGCTCTGATAAGTCAACATAAAATCGGCCGAAGGCGATCGGAGTACCATCTCGTGCAGAAGGGCGATCTGATTAGTCTCTCGGGAGTCGAGTGGACAATTTTAGATATTGACCCCGAGAACAAGTCGGTCGAGGTCACGAGCGTGACGTCAGGTGTGATCCACGTCATCACCTATGATCCCTGACCCGCTCACCAGAATTGGTGTGAAGTCCAAAACGGGCGGGGCGATTTGAACCCTCGACATTCACGTTGACAACCGGTCGAATGCGGTCATAGTGCGCGGCGGGTGAGGTCGAAGACCCCGATGCCCGAGAGAAGGGCGAGATCGACGAACAGAAGGGGAGCAAAGATCGGCGGGCCATAGAGCAGGTTCGCCCAGAGATCTGGTCCGATTCCGCCGGCGACGCCGCGCAGATGAAGCGCGAAACCAAGTCCGCCGACAACCGCCTGCACAACGAGCACGATTGCGCACACGCTGAGGAACGGCCGATTGATGGGACGTGTGGCGGCGAGCACGAGAAATCCCACCGCAAACGCACTACTGACGACGGGTATCCATTCGCTTGGAACGAAGAACCCGTTTTGCGCGTGGTCGCACAGCGAGAGGATCAGGTTCCCCACAAATCCACCGAGCCCGAGCAGGACAATCCACCGCCCCCATTCCGTGCGGTCCGGATCGACCATTCGATTCATCAGGATCAAAAGGCCCAACCCGGCATAGGCGAGCGGGGCGGCGAACGGAGCGGTGTACACCAAACTGCCGATCGTCTGGAGCTCGAAGAACTGGCTCTTGAGGTGCAGGATCATCCCGCCGATGCCCACGATGATCGCAGCGCCGCCAATGCCTAGTCCCAGCCACCGACTCCACCGACGCTCGACGTTCCAGCCGGCCACGATCGCAACCGCAAAGACCGGCGTGGCGAGAAGCGAAAAACCAAACGGCACCCATTCCATAGGATGGGCGAAGCGGTTGACGGAATGCGCCAAGTATGTGTCCAGCGCAAGAAACGCGATGTTCGCCAGCACGAAGAGATCGAGGACGACCCGTCTGCGACGAGGCCAGTCAATCATCGGGCGATCCATCGCGTTGCCGACTTCGAAGTTCCGCCGCCATACTCTCAAGCTCGTTCATCTTCAGCAGCAGTTCATAGTTGCCGTGCCACTGCACGAAATCTGCACCGCCCATGAACGCGCCGTGCTTGGCGGTTCGACCGAAGTAGTGCCAGAGGTCAAATATGAGGAACTCAATCGGCTCGTCAAACGGCTGTGGCGTCAGCAGCCCCTCATCGCGCAGCGCCTTCACCAGGTCCAGCGCCGCCTGAACTTTGTCGTTCGTCGCGTGCACGACGAGTTCAGCGTCCTCGTAGAATCGCTCGACCTGCGTTGACGCATGGCACTTGAGGCACGTTTCCTTCATCGCCGTTTGGCCTGTCTCGTAGGTGGGGCGCTTTTTGGAGACGGGAGCGAACAGCCACCATGACAGGCGCTCGGTGACGTCGTGGGTCACCTTTTGTCCCTCCAAGCCGCTCATATGACACGTCGCGCAGCTTGGTACAGGCATATCCCGGGTTGTCAAAGTCTTGGCCGGCGCCGCGAGATTCATCAGGTTCTTCTGATGTGCCCAGAGAATGCCGTGCTTTGATTCGTTGAAGATTTCGAGCTGGGAATGGTCAGGCCCCATGTGACACTGGCCGCAGGTCTCCGGCTGCCGCGCGAGCGCGACGGAAGTGGCGTGGCGGGAATGGCACTGGACACACGAGCCGATGCTGCCATCGGGGTTGGGTCGGCCAATGTTGTGGCAGGCAAGGCATCCCAAATCCAACACGCCTTCGCCCTGTCGTTGTGCCAGGGCATTTGGTGGACGACGCACCGTACCCGGGTGGTATTTTTCGGCGAACGCGATCTGCTGATCGGTAAACGGCGCCGAGCCGAGCACGGCCGCATACGCCGGCGCAGCGTGTCGGCTTCGGACGAATTGATCGTACTCCGTCGCGTGACACTGCCGGCAGTTTGACGATGTCATCTGCCGGGTCAGTGTGAAGCCCGAATGGGCCCATTCCTCCTGACCGTCCATCGGCTGGTGGCAGTCCAGGCAGGTCACGTTGCGCCGTGCGTGCGCCGACATCTCGAACTGATGAACGATCGAGGACGTCTCGCTTCGGTGACACTCAGCACATTTTCCCGTGGCCCGGACAAAGCGGGCTGCGGGCTGTCCGCCAACCCCACCGGTCTGAAGAGGCGGGCGGGCGTGGTTCACAATGAGCGCAGCCACGATGAGGGCCGTGCCCAAGAAGATCGCGATAAAAAGAGACTTGAACGCCATGGTGCTGTTTGGGCGCTACCTAATAAGGATCACTGATCGAGACCGATTCGGTATGCGGGCCGATCGAGTGCGTTTGAACTTCTCTCGCACCAGAATACCCGAGACGGGGCCATGACGCCCAGTCTCAAGCGCCGGCCCAACAAAAACGCCGGCAACGACCTAGTCAGCGGCAGGTCCTGCGCGTCCCGGCGGCCGGGAATAGTGTTCGCCGCAGACACTCCTGCGTAGCGTGGTCATCAGGGCCGAAAAGTTCTTTCTGCAAAGGTGCAGGCAAGACCATGTCGGCGTGCGCTATCTGTGCGCCCCCGGGGGGCCGGGGGCTTGGGTGGCGAGGAGTCCGGGGATCGAGCGTTGGCTGGAAGACCAATGGCGCACCGATATTCCTAACCGGATTCGTGGCACGAGTTTGCAAGCGGTTTTAGGGCGGTAGCTCCGTAACCGGAGTTACCAGGTCGATAGTTGGAGTGACCGCACCATTGTCCGTGATGTAGCGGTCAACATCGCTCAAGAAAGTGTCGCGGCGACCGCTCGTGCTAGATCGGGGACCGCTCACAACATGTGCCAGCGTCATGTACCCCAGGGTGTTGCAGCGCGCAAATGATCCAGTCCGCAAGTCAACGCTGATCGAACAAAGGTGCAGGCGGGGCCTTCGGCCAGAACGTACCGACCACGACCCAAGTACCGTGCGCCAAGACAGTGCCGACGTACAAGTGGGTGTCGCGATCAGGAGCGCATATCTGATCGAAGAACTTCTGCTTCACTTGTGCCGCGGCTTCATCAGGTGCAGCGCCGTTGTCCACACATCGCCAATAGAGCGCGCCTAACTCCCAGTCTTCGATCATCATTCGATGGTCGCCGTTGCATCGAGGATCGTCGCACGAGAATCGATACCGGAATTTCCACGGGACCTTCCTCGGAGGCTGCTTGGATCGTGTGCGATCGTCCCACAGCCGTTGCTGTTTCAGTGCCGCGTAGAAGGAGGGCTTCCAATCCGGGTCGTCTGGGCTGATCTCAAGATCGATGATCTCGCGCGGCCTGAAGATGCCGAGAGAGGTACGGTCGCGCTTTTGCTTCTCCTTCAAATCCTCCATTGAACGCGACCGCTTCGCAAGAACGAATTTCGCGCGCGCAGACCAATCACCGTGTTTTGTCGGGATCGGTTCACGGAGGAGCCGAAGCGTTTCATCCCGAGGTCGATAGCTCTCCTTCCGGGCGTCTCGCCCACGGTGCTTTTCAGCTTCGACCTCGATCCACTGGTACTTCTTGTACTGTTGGCTGTACGGCAGGTCCCGAAAGTTCACCGGGTAGAGGCGAATGAAGTCGCCGGACTCGGTCACGCCGGCGGTGCAGACAAGTTCATCGTACTTGGCGGACGGAATCGGATACGTCTTGACGGTGATAAGGACCTTCAATAGCGGCATGCGCAAACATCCGATCCCGATCCGCTACAAGTGAATCACAGACAAGCCCGATCTTGAGGCAAGCGCATCGGCCAGGCGGCCACGGTGACAGCAGCGCACGTCCTTCTCGACACAGAGGAGCGCGGATGGCTCTTGCTTCAACAGTCGGATCGCATCGGTCATGTGGTTACCTTGGGACGGAAGCATCTCGGCCTCGTACCGATCGAGCAGCCGCTGGTACGAATCAAAGTCGCTGAGCTCACCACGTTCACTACTTGGGATGCCAAGCTCGGGTAGATGGTGATAGCCTAGCCCGAGCTTCGACGAGATGTCCCGCATCGACTTGCGGGCAAAGCCGTACTTCCTTGAGACAGGATTGGCTCGAACGTCGAGAATCGCACGGATGCCGAGACGCAGGAGTTCATCAAAAAACCGATCAATTGACTTACCCTCATACCCAACGGTATAGACAGCTATCTGCGCAACCGGCATATCTGATTTGACAGAGGCAGGCACAAGATCGCGCCGTTCACTTGCAGTCGCATACCAGGGGAACCGGCAGTAGACGTTGCGCAATAGGTCCGTAGAGGACATGCGAGCGTACCGCCGAACAACGTCAGATACTTCGCTCTGTAATCGCCTTGGCAAGTCCTGAACATGCTGTGCGACTTCGGCTGCGAGACGATCGCAAACTTCCACGGAGCGATCAGTCATTTGGATGTAGCCATCGCGCTCTAGAGTCGCGAGCTCCCGATACAAGGCAAAGGAGAAAGGCCCGTACTTGTACGGCACGAAGTCGTAGAAGGGGATCCCATCGCCGATCTTGTCCTCACGGCTCAGCAGAAAGGCGATCTTCACAAGTTTGACGTGCGATACTTTACCGCCGTTTTGATTCAGGATGTTCAGAAGGATCTTCTGTCGCTTTAGCACGGCGCGTTCTCACTCCGAGCGATTGTAGGAACCTTTCGCCGATATCGGCACTGGATGGGGGTTGGACTTGAGGGATCATGGGGTTAGCCGATTTTGCGCATTACCTCGATCAGCCCTGGAGAATCAAGCTCTGCATACACCGCATCCGTGACCTGGGCGCTCGCATGCCCGAGGGCGAGCTGGGCGGCTCGAGACCGAAGGCCTGACGGATCGCGGTGCCCGCGTTATGACGGAGCCTGTGCGGATGTCAGGGGCCGGTCTGCCCAAAGCGGGTGATCGGACTTGAACCGACGACATTCACGTTGGCAACGTGACGCTCTACCACTGAGCTACACCCGCATTGTGCGATGATGAGGATAGCACGGCCTGGGTTCCGGGCAAGCGGACATTGCCGATCACGAAGCTCGTCGGCCGTCAAAAATGTGGGAGTGTCGCGGTTGGATGGCTTCGGGTAAGGTCGGCGGGACGATGGAACGCCAACACCGCAGCCGCCGGCGTGATGCCGCGATGATCCGGGGGCTGTGCGAATGGTTCAGCGTGCACGGGCGCGACTTGCCGTGGCGGCGCCGGCGCACCGGGTATCGCGGGCTGGTGGCGGAAGCGATGCTTCAACAGACGCAAGTGTCGCGGGTGGTTCCGACATTCAAGGCGTTTGTCAAGCGGTTCCCAACGGTGCGGGTGCTGGCGGCGGCCGACGAGCAGGACGTGCTGGCGATGTGGCAAGGATTGGGGTACTACCGGCGTGCTCAACACCTTCACAGCGCGGCGCGAATGATCACGACCCAGTTCGGCGGGCGCGTTCCTCGGACGGTTGAACAACTGCGCCAGCTTCCGGGGGTCGGTCGATACTCGTCGGCGGCGATCGCCTCGATCATTTATGGTAAGCCCGAGCCGATGGTGGACGGCAACGTGCGCCGCGTGTTGGCGCGCTGGGAGGCGCGAGCAGGTGCTACCGACGATAATTGGACGTGGGAGCGAGCCGCCGTGTTGGTTCGGTCGGCAGGCGCGCCCGGAACATTCAATGAAGCGATGATGGAGCTGGGCGCGCTCATCTGCACGCCGAAAACACCGCAATGTCAACAGTGTCCGGTGGCCCGTCACTGCAAGGCATATCAGCGCAACGCTCAGCACAGAATCCCGCCGCCCAAGAAAGCACCTCGACAAAAGCTGGTGCATCATCACGCGGTCGTGATCGTTCGTGGCGGAAAAGTGCTGTTGGAACGTCGATCGAGCAACGGCATGTGGTCGCGGATGTGGCAAGCGCCCACGATCGAGGCCGACAGTCCGTTGCGCCCCGAAGACGTGAGGGCGGCGCTGCCCGTGCGTGTGTACCAACTGATCAAGCGCGCCCACTTCGAGCACCAGACCACGCATCGGCGCATCACGTTTCACGTCTATACGGCCAAGAGTCGAGCCCGGCGCGGCGTTTGGCGTCGCCCCGAGGACATCACCGATCTTCCCATCAGCAACGCGCAGCGCCGCGTGCTGGCGCTTGCACCGTCAGCCCCACATTACGCTGAGGCCGGCTCGGCTGCGGGCGCTTTGTCCTGATCCGGTTTGGCCGTGGGGTAGCTGATCCGACTGTGGTAGATCGCGCAGATCGACTTGATGATCGACTCCTCGATCGTGCTCAGCTCTCGGAATGTCAGTTCGCACTGATCGAACTGGCCGTCAACGAGTCGCCCCCGCGACAACGACCGCACGAGGTTCTCGATTCGCGAAGGGTTAGGCTCGGCCATGGACCGCGTGGCTGACTCCACCGAATCGGCGAGCATGAGAATGGCCGCTTCGCGACTGCGCGGCTTGGGGCCGGGATAGCGGTACTCGATCTCCTCGACATTGGCTTTCTCGTCGACCTCGGCCTGCGTTTTGGCGGCCTGATAGAAGTACTCGACCAGATTCGTGCCGTGGTGCGATTCGATGAAGTGCTGGATCCGCCGGGGCAAGCCGTATTCGCGCGCCAGCTCGATGCCGTCTTTCACGTGCCCCACGATGACGAGCAGACTCATGGCGGGTGAGAGTTTCTCGTGCTTGTTTGAAGCTTCAGTTTGATTCTCGATGAAGTACTGCGGTTTGTTGATCTTGCCAATGTCGTGATACAGTGCACCGACGTACAGCAAGAGCCCGTTGGCGCCGATGGTTTCGGCGGCGGCCTCGGCGATGTTCGCCACCTGAAGCGAATGGTTGTACGTGCCGGGCGCTCGCTGCTGGAGCTGTCGCAGCAACGGCTGCTTCGGGTCGCGCAGCTCCGCCAGGGTCATCCCCGTGGTGATATCGAACATCTTCTCGATACTGGGCAGGATGCCCAGCACCAGGAACCCGATGCTGAAGGTCGTTCCCGCCCCGAGGCCGGCGTTCCAGAGAATCTGCCGAAGCGCTCCGTCGACGAACGGCGTCTCCAAGGCGCCGAGCATAATCGCCCCGAGCCCGACCAGCGCCGTCGTCGTCGTCGCAGCGCGGATCAAACTGCTGCGGTGCCGCACTTCGCGAAGCTGACCGATGACAAGTCCGCAACCCGCGAGCAGCAGGATGAAGAAGCCGATGCTTTGCTGAAGCGCCAGTGTCACCAGCACACACTGCGTCGTGCTCAGGAACAGCGCGATCCGCTGGTCGTAGGAAAGCAGGGCGATGAACGCCACGAGCAGCGTCGGACCAACCGCAGCAAGGTAGATGAACTTCGGCGCGGGAACGACGATGGAGACGGTGATCGCCAGCATCCCACATAGCAAGGCGCCGATCGCCGCCAGCCGTATCCAGTTGTGGGTAATGCCGGGATAGAACGTCGCGACGTACCCGCCGACCAGCGCGGTAATGATGACGACAAACCCGATCAGCCCGATTCGTGGGCCCCAGACCGCGCCGCGCCATCCCTGTGCCCGGTATTTCGCCGCTTCAAGACGAAGCAGATCCAAATGTTGGCCGGTCAGCCGGTCGCCTCGTTTGTAGATCACATCACCCTTGCCATAGGTGATCATGATCGGCTCCACTTCCGCGGCCCGTTTTTCGGCGAGCGCTTGCGTGGCCTGGGCGTTCCGCGCGTACGTCGAGTACGTGTTCAGCGATTCGAGATTGAAAACGATTCCGGCTGCGATCGTTTCCGCCAGTCGCTCAGAGAAACCGACCTCGTCCGTGATCACTTTTTCTAACGCACTGCGCAGCTTTACTTCGCGCTGGAGGGAATCGCCTTCGGTTGACACAACGATCACGTCATCCCAATCCGCGACGACCTGCCCGTTGATATCTTCCAGGCGTTGCTTGCCCCGCTGCAGATTGGCGACCCCCCACACGTCGCTCGGAATCAGCGGGTGGCGCGGAAGCACGGTGTCGATCAGGTCGTTGATCCGCGCCTTCCATTGGGCCGTCGGCTTGCCATCCTCGGAAAACGCGGCCAGCGTCGTGGCCGACACTTCGCTGAGCGCATAGCCTTGGCGTATCTCGAGGCTGATCTCCTCGAATGAAGCGGGCTGCGCCACCGTGGCGGGGAGATTCAGCAGCGGCTCGCGCAGTTGCTCCAGCGTCTCGCTCTTGATCGTGAAGACTTCCTGGGCCTGGGCCTGAGCCTCCTGGCGAGCTTTGTCAGTCTGTGCCTCGTCCTGGACCTCGAAGGTGAGTCGATACAGCCGCGTGTCGGTCATGATCTGCCCGACGTCAACCTTCACCTGCTCGCGTGACCAGATTACCAGCAGGCTGGCGCCGAACGTAAACACGGCGCCCATGAGCAGAGCGCTAACGACTCCCGGCCGCAACAGCAGCGACTTGAGGTCGCGCGAGGGTTTGGGCACGGTCCGCCGCAGCTCCTCCCGCCGCTTGATGGGCTTGCTCGTCGCCTTTTGCTTTGTCGTCTTGGACATCAGATCGTGTTCCCCGGGTGTGGTCGCCCACAGGTCACCGAGGGACCCAGGGCCCCCAGGACCAACACGTTATCGGCTTGTTCAGCCCAGACAACTAGGCTCCCAATTGGATTGTTTCGCCTTGGACGTCCGACCGCCCCCCGGCCTTGACAGACGACCGCCTAGGGGCCATCGTGCGGGCGGCTTTGCGCGTCCGCGGCGCTTGAATCTCGTGCTGGGTACGATCGTAAATGGCTTGTCTACAGTGATTTACTGCAAACTCCACCGATCCGCCGCTGCCGTCTGTTTCTGCTGGGCCATCCTCCTGGCCGCCTGTGAGCAAAGGCCCGCCGTGTTGAGCCAGGCCTTGGCGACCGATGAGAAGCTCCTGCTCAGCGCGGCAGACCAGGCCGAGATCCTCGCCGCCTTCCAGTCGATCGCCCGGGGCCGGACCCCGGTCAACCCGCCGAGACCAGCGCCCGGCGGCCTACGGTGGTCGGATGTCCAACAGGCAGCGGCGTGGGCCGTCGCCGAGGACGGCGTCGAGATGGCCATCGTGCAGACGCTGCGCCATGACTGGGGCTACACGTTCCGCCTCAAAACCATCGAAGATCGACCGGCCCAGCTCGTCGTTCGGCGTCGTGATGATCGAAGCGTGTATGAGACGACGGCGACCGTCGGGCGCTTTGGCGACGACCATCAGCGGGCCGAGAAGCTGCGGGCAGCGTTCGATCACTTTATGCACGCCTTCGGCCGCAAACGGGGGTTCAATGACGACGAGTCATGACCGGGCCGTTACGCGCCGCTAGTGTGCGCCCTATCCTTTCGATTCTACCACCAATTGCCGAGCTAGCAACGCCGCGCCGAGGGGACCTGCATCGCCTTTGAGCTGAGTGGACACCAGCCGGCACGCCCGGGATCGCGCGGGAAAGACCGTCGCCTCAAAGCTCCGTCGAATCTGCTGCAAATACGGCTCGCCCAGCGCCTCGGTCATCCCGCCGCCGACGATCACCGTGTCCAGCGCAAGCACCGTCACCCAATTCGCGATCGCAATGCCCAGGAGGTCCGCGGCGCGGTGAACCACCTGTTGCGTCAGCGCGTCGCCCGCCGCATAGGCCTCGGCCAGCATTCCCATGTCGATCGCTACGCCATCACCTTTTCCCACCTCGTTCAACATTGACTCGGGATGCGAATCAAGCTGCTCGCGCAGTGCGCGGATCACGCCGTTTCGCCCGCAATGATCTTCAACCGTGCGCTGCCCGGGCCCGCCGTTGGGCGTGAGAATCGTGTGCCCGATCTCGCCCGCGGTGAAGAACGCGCCGTGATGGATGTGTCCGTCGAGAATCAGGCCGCCGCCGATCCCCGTTCCGACCCATACGCCCAGCACATCACCGTGACCCGCTCCCGCCCCGAGGTGGTGCTCGCCCCACACTGCGCCGTTCACGTCGTTCTCCAGGACGACCGGCCGCCCAATTTTTTCTCGCAGGCGATCCAACAGCGGAAGATTCTCCCAGTGAAGATTTGGAGCCACGAGAATGATGCCATTTGGGATGTCAATCGCACCGGCGGCAGCAATTCCGACGGCGCCGATTTCCGTCAACGAAGTCCCTGCTGCGCGACAGGCATCGTTGACGATCTCGACGAGCCGGTCGATCACATCGTCCGCGCCTCGCTGAGGCTCGGTGCGCGCGTGCTTGCGGCCGACGATCTTGTTCGTTGGATCGAGCACGATCGCCTGCATGTTCGTGCCGCCCAGATCGACGCCCACGACCCACTCGTTGGGGGGTCTCGTTGTGGTCATTGTTGTACTATACCGTCCGACGTGAGATCGCCTCACCGAGCGATGTCAGTAGACCTTACAGGATCGTCGATGTCCGGCCGGTGGGTGTGGTGGTCCGTAGCGGCCTCGAACATTCGAGCAATGCGAAACATCGTTGCCTCGTCGAACGCCTGGCACTGTATCTGTATGCCCACGGGAAGCCGCTTCCCGTCGATCGAGACGAAGCCCGCCGGAATCGAGATCGCACAGATACCGGCGATGTTGGCGATGGTCGTATACACGTCGCACAAGTACATGGAAAGTGGATCAGCCTTCTCTCCCAGACTAAAAGCGACCGTCGGCGTCGTCGGCCCCAGCAGCGCATCACATTGGGCAAACGCTGCGTCGAGTTCCTGCTTGATGAGCCGGCGCACTTGCAACGCGCGCTTGTAGTACGCCTCGTAATACCCCGCGCTCAACACATAGGTGCCGAGCATGATCCGACGCTGAACCTCCGGACCGAAACCTTCCGCCCGGCTCCTTGCGTAAAGATCGAGAAGATCGTCGTCCGGACCGAGCTCGGCCCGCCGACCGTACCGAATGCCATCGTACCGCGCGAGATTGCTCGACGCTTCCGCAGGTGCGATGACGTAATACGTCGCGATCCCGTACTCGCTCAGGGGAAGATCGATCTCGATGATCTCAGCGCCGTGACTTCGATAGACCGCAATCGCGTCGCGCACCGCAGCGTTTACACCCGGATCATTGTCGTCGCTGAGAAACTGCTTCGGCACGCCGATCCGTAAGGACTTGGTCGGCGTCTCAAGCTGAGCGACGTAGTCAGGTACCGGCCGGTCCGCACACGTGGAATCATGACGGTCAGCTCCCGCCAACACGCCCAGCAGCAGCGCGGCGTCCTGCACCGTTCGCGCGAGCGGCCCGATCTGATCCAGGCTCGATCCGAAGGCAACCAATCCGTATCGGCTCACTCGTCCGTAGCTTGGCTTGGCCCCGACAATCCCGCAAAAAGCCGCTGGTTGCCGGATCGATCCGCCCGTATCCGATCCCAGAGCAGCGCAGCACAGATCGGCCGTGACCGCCGCCGCGCTGCCGCCCGATGATCCGCCCGGAACGCGCGTGATATCCCAGGGATTGTGAGCTGCGCCGAATGCGCAGTGCTCCGTTGACGAGCCCATCCCGAACTCGTCGCAGTTCGTTTTGCCGATGATGATCGCGCCCGCCTGCTCCAAGCGCTCCACCGCCGTGCTCGCGTACGGGCTTTTGTAGTTCTCCAGGAAGCGCGATCCGCATCTCGTGTGCCCGAAGTCCGTGACGATGTTGTCCTTGACGGCGATGGGAACGCCCGCCAACGGTCCGATCTGATCGCCGGCCGCGAGCTGCTGATCGATCTGGAGCGCGGTAGCGTGTGCCCGCTCGGGATAGGTTTCGCAAAAGCAGTTGAGACTCGAGTTCAGCCGATCGATCCGCTGCAAGTACCGATCGACGAGTTCGACCGCGCTGGATTCACGCCGGCGCAACGCGTCAACCAAGCCCTGGATCGTCGCACCCTCATCCATGTCGGCTTCGCTTCCAGAGTCGCTGGGCATGTCCCTTGTTACCGCTCATCGTCGCCGCCCAGCACTTTCGGTACGGCCAGAAATTGACCTTCGACCGCCGGCGCCGCCCCGAGCACCTGCTCGACCGGCATGGGCGCGACGACTTCGTCTTCGTCCAGCCGGTTCGTGAGGTCGTGTGGTTGGGCCATGGGCTCGACGCCCTGCACGTCCAGCTCGTTGAGCTTGGCGATATGCGCCATAACGGACGAAAGCTCCCGGCGATACTGCTGCAACTGCTCGAGCGACAACTGCAACCGCGCCAGCTTCGCCACGTGACGAACTTCATCCAGGTTCAGCAACTCGGCCATCGCCTGTAGCCTACCAGATCGTCTACGCCCTGAGCCATTCGCGGCGATCGTTGAGGCGGGTTGGTCGAGGCGAATTGTGTTTGCCCCGCGATTCGTTTGAACCGATGGCTGCTGTTGTACGACTCGATCTGTGACGTGGGTCGGCCTACCGTATGGGTCCACTCCCGCCGTTTGCCGGGCGCAACTGCCATGCCTCAGCCGCGCAATATCATCGTGTCGGT
Source organism: Planctomycetota bacterium (assembly GCA_022563315.1). Taxonomy (GTDB): domain Bacteria; phylum Planctomycetota; class Phycisphaerae; order Phycisphaerales; family SM1A02; genus JADFNO01. The sequence goes on from JADFNO010000073.1 coordinate 12,807, forward strand.
AGTTACGCAGACCGTGGTCGCGGTGGTCCTGCTTGGATTTGCCGCGACGATCGTAACTGTGCTCGTAAAGACCAAGCCGGTTCCCCAAGCCACCGATGTGCCGAATCGGCCCAGACGTGTGGCGGTGATGAAAGCGCTGGCCGTTCCCGTCCATCGCCAGTGGCAAGGCTTCGGAACCGCGGCCGCAATGGACTCTGCCGACGTCCCCGCCCAGGTGTCAGCCATCGTGACGCATGTCCCGGCGAACGTCGTCCAAGGCGCTGAAGTGGCGAAGGACGGCATCCTCGCCCAGCTCGACGAGTCCGACTTTGTTCAACAACGGCAGATCATCACTCAACGAATCAGCGAGATTCAAGCCCAACTTGCCCAACTGGCTCTGGAGGAACGAAGCCTCGAGGATCGAGTCCAGTTTGCCCAAAAGGAAACCGAACTGGTCCAGAGAGATTTTCAGCGCGCCATTGAAGCCTTCCAGCGCAACGGCGCAACGCAACGAGAAGTCGATCGCGTCGAGCAGGACCTCAAAGTCAGGCAACGCCTGGAGCGGTTAGCCGAGGAGGAGTTTGCGAAGATCGGCCCGCGCCGCGAGCGGTTCGAGGCGCAACGACTCGGTCTCGAATCCGAGGCGAACGTGGCGGACCTGAACGTGCAGCGATGTACCATTCGCAGCCCGCTTGACGGCTTTATCCAGGACGTCGACGTCGAGCAGGGTGAGCGCGTCTCGCCGGGCCAGCGCGTCGCGCGCGTTGTGAGTCTGCGCCGAATCGAAGTGCCCCTGCAACTGCCCTCCAGCGCCAGGCCCAACCTGGCGATTGGCGATCAGGTCCTGATCAGTGCTCGAAGCGCATCAAGTCAGCATTGGCAGGGTGAAGTGCGCCGCATCGCGCCCGAAGACGACAGCTCCACCCGCACCATGACCGTCTACGTCGAGGTCGAGCAGGATCCGCACGATCCAGCACTGCTGCCGCCGGGGAAGTTCGTGCAGGGGACGGTCATTGCCGGCCGCGTGGAGCTCCGCTACATCGTGCCGCGCCGAGCCCTGGTCGGTGATCGCTTGTTGACGATCGAAGATAACGTCGTGCGAAGTATCGAGGTCCGTGTCGATTTCCACGTGCAGGGCGAGTTCCCTCAGCTTGGTGTGGTAGCCGAGCAATGGGCGGTGCTGGCCGAGCCATTGCCGGATGGCACGTTGGTCGTGGTCAATGCCGCCCGGTCGCTGCCGGACGGTATCGAGGTCGAGCCGGTGCCGCTGGGCGGGCCCCGCGTGAGGGCGACCGCGCAGCTGCCCGGGGCTGAGGGTGTGCCGTGAGCATCCCGCGCTTCGGAATGACCCATCCGGTACCCGTGAATCTTCTGATGGCGGCCATCCTGATCGGCGGCGCGGTGTCCGCGATCACGCTCACGCGCGAATTCTTCCCCGATACAACGCCCGACTCCGCCGTAGTCGCGTTGCCCTATCCCGGCGCAAGCCCTGCGGAAGTTGAGGAAGGCATGGCCCGGAAGGTCGAGGACGCCTTGGCCGATCTCGACGAGGTCGAGCGCCTCACCACCACACTCGCAGAGGGCGGCGGCGGCATCACCGTCGAGTTCCGCTCCGATATCGATGACCTGGACAAAGCAGTCAACGAGGTCGAGCGCGCCATCGACGCCTTGCGCGATCTGCCCGATGAGGCCGAGCAGATCGACGTCCGCGAATTCAAGCCCCAAATGCCGACCATCATGATCACGCTCTTTGGCGACGCCGAGGAGGAGGCCCTGAAGCGCGCGATTCACCACATTCGCGACGATCTGAACAGCCTTCCGGGAATGGGCCAGATCGTGGTATCCGGGGTGCGCGATTACGAGATCCGCATCGATGTCTCGCCCGGTGCGCTGTTGGAACACCGGATTAGCCTCCCCCAAGTCGCCGATCAAATCCGCCTATGGATGGTGGATGTTCCCGGCGGCTCCGTGCGCACCGGAGTCGGCGACATAAGCGTCCGCACTATAGGTGTCCCCGAGCAGGCACAAGCGATTCGGCAGATCGTCGTCAAGGCCAGCCCGCAAGGCCAGGCCCTGCGCGTCGGCGACATCGCCGATGTCCGCGAGTATTACGTTGACGAACAACTGATCACGCGGTTCAACGGCCGTTCCTCCGTCAGCCTCACCGTCTACAAGACCGGCGACCAGGATGCCGTGAAGATCGCGCAGATGGCCCGCGCGTATGTGGCGGGACTCCGGTTCGCGGCCGGCCAATCTGATTCCACCTTTGACACCCAACTCAACGACCGTTTTCTGGGTGTTCTCAATTCGCTCACCGCGGACGCTTCGTCCTCCAATCCTGCCCCCGAGCGGTTCAAGACCAAACGGCGAATCGCCTACGAGCTCGGCCTCAGATCACCGGATCTCATACCCGCCGGCTGCGACGTGCAGACTCATTCGGATCTCGCCCGCTTTATCGAGGGCCGGCTCGACTTGTTGGTCCGCAACGCCCGCTGGGGCGCGCTTCTGGTGTTCGCAACCCTGCTGCTCTTTCTCAACTGGCGCGTGGCGATGTGGGTGGGGCTCGGGCTGGTCATTGCGCTCTGCGGCGCGCTGATCGTCATGCAGATCGTCGGCATCACGCTCAATCTCCTCACGATGTTCGGAATGATCGTCGTACTCGGTTTGCTGGTGGACGATGCGATCGTTGTCGCGGAGAACATCCAGGCCCGGTATGACCGCAATGAACCGGCCTTGGTCGCCGCGATCAAGGGGGCAGAGCAAGTCTTCTGGCCGGTCGTCGCCACCATCCTCACCAGCATCGTGGCGTTCCTCCCACTGCGGTTCATTCAAGGTCAGCTCGGCGAGCTCATCGGCGCGCTTCCGGTCGTGGTCAGTTGCGCCCTGGCGTTCAGCCTCGTGGAAGCGGTGTTGATCCTGCCCAGCCACATGGGGCATAGTCTGTTGCACCGTGATCGGACTCGTCCCGGCCGATTCGCACAGCGGATACGACGCTTCGAGGTCGCCCGCGATCACCTGATCATGGACCGGATCGTTCCCGCCTACGCGCGGCTGCTGGAGTTCCTCCTTCGATATCGCTACGCAACCGTCGCCGCCGCCCTTGCCGCCCTGACGGTCTCCGTAGGCATGGTCTACGGCGGCCGCACCGAGTTCACGTTCCTCGGCGAATCCGACTCCGAAACTATCGTCATCGATCTGCGGATGCCGGTGGGCACGCCGATCGAGCGCACCGACCAGATCGTGCAGCGCATCGAAGCCGCCGCCAGGGCCGAGCCGGAGGTAAAGTCCGTCTTGACGACGATCGGCGCCAACGCTGACCTGGATACGGGCCGAGCCGGCGGCGCCGGCGGCCATCTCGCGCAGCTTTGGGTGGAACTGACCGCAATTGACGATGACCAACGCGAGCGAGAATCGTCCGAAGTCATCGCCTCTATTCGCAACGGCATC
>JADFNO010000074.1 GCA_022563315.1 Planctomycetota bacterium
GATTGAACTTTTGGACTTCCAACGGGTCGCTCTCGACCCAGGTCTCGGCCACGGTTCGTTTGCACCGCCCGCCGGTGAGCTAAGGAGTTTGTCTGATGATTCGCCACGATCACAATGTCAGGAGACGAGGCGTCGCCATGCTGCTGGTGATTGTCAGCTTGATGATGGCGACGATCATGGCCACGGCGTATCTCGCCAGCCGGGATAACTCCGCCGCTATCGGGCAGAACATCGTGTCCGCCGGCGCCGCCCGCTGGTCCGCCACCACCGGATTGGAGCTGGGCATTGCGATCTTCCAAACCGAGACCGACTGGCGCACGGCCCACACCAAAGGCAAGCTCCTGGATGACTACCAGATCGCCGCGGCGCTGATTGACCTGGACATCATTGACCTGGCCACGGGCCAGCCGCCGACAGCCGAGTCCGAGTACATCCAGCTCACGAGCACGGCGACGGTGGAGGGCGTGGCGCAGGTCGCCACCGCGGTGGCCTACGTTCCGCTTGACTACAACTCCGCCGTCAGCGTGGATCTCAGCGAGTTTGCCATCTTCACCGGCCAGGACCTGGAGCTGTCAGGCGACGCCATTTTGACGCGGTGGCCGATGGCGCCGCTGGCTGATCTTGGGTTGCGAATCGCCGTGGGGACGCAAGCCGTCGATCCGTCCAGCATTGACCTGCTTGGGAATGTCGCGGTGATCGACACCACGGTGTATCACGATCCCGACGCCTCCAGTGCGCTGATCACCGACACCAGCGGCTCGTCCGTCGATCAGATTGCATTGTCCGGCGCGATCCCCATGCCCGCCGCGCCCGACCCCGGCGTGACGGAGCCCGAGGACCCAAGTCCGAATCTGACGGTCGACTCGGTCGGCGAAACGATCACCTACAACGCGGACGGACGATGGGACCAGGTGATTGACGAGAACTCCTCCGTGACGCTCCAAGGCGATATCACGCTCGTCACCGACGATGATCGCAGACTGCTCGGGGGAACCATGCTCAAGATCGATGGGAACGTCACGTTGGTGATCTTCGGCGACCTCATCATGGACAACTCGGCGATCGAACTCATGCCGGGCTCGACGCTGGCTATGTACGTGCGAGGCGCTATGGAGCTGCGGGACAGTTATATCGGGGACGAGCGCGTCGATAACACGCGAGACAACTCCGGCAACGCCTCGTATATGGATCCCGACCGCGTCCAGATCTACAGCCTGCCGCCCTACCAGAACGATTGGTTGCTGAGAAACAACTCGGTCGTCAAGGCAAGCATCTATGCGCCGGGATACGCAATGGAGATCGCCGATGACTCGGCTGTGTACGGGCGCGTGGCCGCCGGCGAATTGAGGATCAAACACCAAGGCGCGTTGTTCTATGACCATTCGCTCGATTCAAGGAACGGGTACACGACTACCGACAGCGAACTCTACGACGACGACGGAACGCTCATCAGCGAACTGGACTTGCTGTTGTCGCTGAACGAAAGCGATCTACAGAACTTCGCCGACGCGATCGGGACGGATGTCGAAGCCGATGGCGAGACGATTATTTCGACCACGTCAACGGTAACAACGACCGTGGAGCCGCTGCCGGGTGATCCCACGCCGCGCCCGGTGCCGGTCGAATATGAGATCATTTCCTTTGGCACTGATGTGAAAGCGTGGGAGGAGAAGGCCTCCACGGCACTGATCCAATGATTGATTCGTCACGCTCCAACACGGCCCGTCGCGGCTTCACGCTTATGGAACTGATGATGACGATCACGATCATCATCGTGGCCGGGGCGTTGGTGATGCCGAAGCTCAGCGACGACACGCAGCTGCGCCTCCTGGCCGCGACCAGCATCCTTACTTCGGATATCGAGCTGGCCCAGGTGATGACCATCTCGCACCCGGGGGACCCCGTCGTCGTGCAGTTCGATCCAGAGAATGAACATTACTGGCTGGCCTATGCCGATGACATCGACACGCCGATCCCGCGTCCCGACAACGGCCGTCCGTATCTGATCGTGTTCGGCCAGGACCGGGCCCGCAGTGCCGCCGGCGTCTCGCTGCGCCTCACCGAAGTGACGGACAACACGTTGGCCTTTGATGCCCAAGGCGGGGTCGCGGACATCTCCGCCCGCCCGGTGATCCGGCTCAGCCTCGGCACGCGCTTCATCGACCTGCAGATCGCGCCCACTACGGGAACGATCACCCAGTCCGAATGACAACCCCCCGCGTCAATACCTTGTGTATCACCCCCAGTTCCCATAAAAGGGGTCGGGAGTCGTTTTTGGGGGGTTGGGGTGATTTGGACCCACCCCAAATGAGATGCGCCGGCCCAAACGAGCCGGCGCGGATCAAGCAAGTCGAGAAAGAGGATTCCGGTTTTGGACTATGCGGCTCGGCGTCGTCTACGTTGCCCAAGGGCGCCGAAGCCCAGCAGAGCCAATGCCCCTGGGGCGGGAACGCCCGGCACCTTGTCTGAGAGATCGCCATCCGGACCCACGCCTCGGAAGCGCACGAGGAAGTTGAAGTCATACGGGCCTTGCAGGAAGCTCGCCGCGCTCAACGAATCAGCGTCGACCGCGGTGATATCGAAGGTGAAGGTGTCGGAGTCGCTGGGTCCAATGCCGTTCATGGGACTCCCACCGCCAAGCCAGTTGCCGCCCAAGGCGGCGCCGCCCAAGTAAGGGTTGCCGAACGGGGATCCGCTCTGATTCTGGGCGTCCAAGAAGAAGGCGTTGGTGGTCGAGGTGAGCACCGCAGAAGCGTCCTTATCGCTGCTTCCGAAATTGAAGATGAAGCCCGTAAGGAAGCCGGCAAAACCTGGATCGATGTCGTTGGTGAGATCGACGGTGAGCACGCCCATATCGCCTAGAACAAAGTCATAGGTGAGCATGCCTGAGAAGTCACCGAGACCTTCAGTGCTGTTTCTCATGTCAGCAAAGATGTTGATCGTGTCCGCGGAGGCTGAGGTCGAAACGCCAAGGACCCCAACCAGCACCAACATCGTTCCCGGGAAAAACCGATGCGCTTGACCGAACATACTCTCTCTCCCAGCTTCTTCGTCCACTTATGGGAGGACGATAGTAGTACAGAAGTGAGAGCGCACCACTAGCCCGCCTCTCTCTCTATTTGCACCGCCTGGCGCCTCGAAGCAATCCTTGCCCTCGGACCGACAGCGGCGTAGGTCCCTCTAATAGTCTACTACGTTCGCATAGGCGGTCAATCAAAACATGGGAAAATGGGGGTCTCAGGTCCGCTAAGGCAATCTGGGCTGACGCTTGGCACGTCTTGACGAATTATCCAGTTTGGTGGGGGCCTTCAAGGGCGGCTGGCGCCCCTTGTCGAAGCCCGCACTCCTTGAGCTGTGATATGGCGTCCGTTCGCCAATCCCTAGAAGTTGAGCCGCCTGCTCGCGATTTCCCCCGGGCATGGCCAATGTCTGGCGGATCGCGCGGACCCTCTCCAGCCGATCGAGCCTCACTCCTGCCAGGTTGCCCAGCCCGGTTGTCTCCTGCGCCCCGTCCGCCGCAGGTGACGCGTTCCTCGTCATTTGTACCGCAGCAACTCAGTACACCGTCACCGACGTCTATGACCCACTTGAGGACTGAGTTGCCGGGCGCTGCGCACAGCGAGTAAGCCGAAGGCGAGCGAGTCGTGCGTGCTTCGGTGCCTACCTAAGACACCGACGACCCCCTTCGGTCGCTGTCAGTGGCACCCCGAATCGTGCGCACGGACAACACGCTACCACGACCGCGCAAAATGCGACGCGCCGGCCCCAACGAGCCGGCGCGGATCAAGCAAATCGGGAAAGTCGGTTCCGGTTTGGACTATGCGGACCGGCGTCGCCTTCGTTGGGCCAGGGCACCCAAGCCCAGAAGAGCCAGCGCACCCGGCGCGGGAGTGCCCGGCACCATGTCTGAAAACTCCCCACCCTTGCCCAAACCGCGGAAGCGGACGATGAAGTTGAAGTCGAATGGCCCAGTCAGCACAAAGTCCGCCGCGCTTAACGAATCAGCGTCGCTCGCCGTGACATCGAAGGTGAATGTTCCTGATTCCCCTATCCCAAGGCCGTCCATCGGATTCCCGCCGTCAAGGAACATGCCGCCCAGTGAGGCCCCACCAACGAAGGGCATGCCGAATGGGCCGCCGTTTTGATTCTGCGCATCCAAGAAGAACGCGTTGGTGGTCGAGGTGAGCAGTGCAGAGGGGGCCATATCCATGCTATCAATATTGAAGATGAAGCCCGTGAGGAAGCCGCCGTCGTCTTTCTTGGGAGGACCGACAGGGAATATAGTCGTGTTCGTCAGATCGACGGTGAGCACGCCCATGTCGCCCAGAATAAAGTCATAGCTGAGCATGCCTGAGAAGTCGCCGAGACCTTCAGTGCTGTTGGCCGTGTCCCCAAAGATGTTGATCGAGTCCGCGGAGGCTGAGGTCGAAACGCCAAGGACGGCGACTGCAGCCAACACGAGAATCGATCCCGGGAAAAGCCGATTCGATTGACGGAACATGTTTCTTTCTCCTAGCTTCTTCGTCCGCGTATGCGACGCAATGAGTTCAGAACGACACCGCACCCCCAGCCCGCTCTCTCAATTTGCACCGCCTGGCGCCGTCGAAGCAATCCCTGCCCTCGGACCGACGGCGGCGTGGACTCCGGCAATAGTCTACTAGGTTCGCCTATGCCGTCAATCAAAAAATAGGAAAATAGGGACCCCAGGCACGCTAAGTTAATCTGGGCTGACGCGTGGCAACTTGGGACGAATTATCCAGCTTGGCGGGCCTTCAAGGGCGGCTGGCGCCCCTTATCGAAGCCCGTATTCCTTCAGTTTGCGGTATAGCGTGCGCTCGCCGATTCCTAGAAGTTGGGCCGCTTGCTCGCGGTTGCCGCCGGTCATGGCCAATGTCTGGCGGATCGCCACCTTTTCCAGCCGATCGAGCCCCACCCCCGCCAAGCTGCCCAGCCCGGGGGTCTCCTGCGCCCCGTCCGCCCGGACCTCCTCCGGCACATCCCGCACGTCCACCACGTCCGCCGCCTCGCCCATCACCAACATCTTCTGGACCACGTTCAGCAATTCGCGCACATTGCCCGGCCAGGAATACGCCACCAGCCGCATCATCGCCGGCTGCGTAATCGTGGGGATGGGCCGGCCGAGCTGTGACGCGAACTTCCCCAGCGCGTGGTTGACCAACATCGGCACATCTTCTCGCCGTTCGCGCAACGGCGGCACCTCGATCTGCGCCCCTTTGATCCGAAAATACAGATCCTCCCGGAACTTCCCCTCGCGCATCATCGCTTGCAGATCGCGATTGGTCGCGCTGACGAACCGCACATCCGTTTGCCGCGATTCGTTCGACCCGAGCCGCACCACCTCGCCCGTCTCGAGCACTCGCAGCAACTTGGATTGCATCATCAAGGGCATGTCGCCGATCTCGTCCAGGAAAAGCGTTCCTCCATCGGCGTACTCGAACACGCCTTCTCGATCACGATCGGCCCCGGTGTAGGCCCCGCGCACGTGCCCGAACAACTCGTCCTCCAGCAACGTCTCGCTCTGTGACGCTGCGTTGAACGGTACAAAACGCTTGCCGGCCCGTTTGGAATGTTTGTGAAGCGCCGCCGCGACCAACTCCTTGCCCGTCCCCGACTCGCCGCTGATAAGAATCGCCAGATCGCTCGGCGCGACTTGCTTGATGGTCGAGATGATCTTGCGGATCGCCGACGACTCCCCGATGATTCCCTCGAAGCCGTACGCCGCATCGACCTGGCCTTGTAAGCGCACATTCTGATGGCGCAGCAGCACGGTTTGGGCCGCGCGGTTCACCAGGTTGCGGAAAACCTCCAGGTCCAACGGCTTCTCGATGAAGTCGTACGCCCCGCCCTTCAGCGCCGCCTTTGCCGTCGGCACGTCGCCGTGGGCGGTGACCATGATCGTCTCCGCTTCGGTCTGGTGCTCCTTAGCCAGGGCCAGCACTTTCAGCCCCGTCGTCTGGTCCTCCATGACCAGATCAGTCACGATCACGTCGAACGTCCCGTGCAGTAGCTCCTCCTTGGCCCCGGCCAGATCGTAAACAATCGTGCAAACATGCCCCGGCTTGCGCAGAGCGTCAGCCATGACGTTGGCGTGCTCGACCTCATCGTCCACAATCAGAATCTGAGCGTGCAGGTTGTGCTGGTTTGACTGGTCTGCCATGGCGCTCGCATCTTACGGTCTCGCCGGTCGGGCCGGCGGCGCTGCCTCGCCCCGAGAGGTCCCAACCGCTCTGAGGCTTCGACAGCCGCCACTCCGCTTGGCGTCAGCGCGGCCATCAACGTGGCCGTCTCCCTGGGCAACCACCGGTTGCCTATGCCGCCGAGCGTTTCCGTCGCTGGCATGGTCGGCGAGACAGCGCGGTCGAATGGTCTGGGATGTGTACCAACGCCGCCCAAAAGATTGTGAAAAATATCACAATTTCCAGTCGGCCGATCCCCAGCCGCGTTCGTACTAATTACAGAGAGTGTTGAGATTCGCTAGAATGCCCCTGGGGAGCCGGTCAGTTCGTTCTGGATAGCCACCCTTCACTGGCCGCCACCCTCAGACGGAGGGAAACGCAATGCCAGGTGTTACAAGAAGATATGACAAAACCGCCCTGAGGATTTCACTCCTGGCACTCATTGGGTCCACCATGGGTGCCCTGGTCATAGCCGCTCCAAGCCCGGCCTTGGGGGCAGCTCAGGAGAGCGAGCTCTCGGTGGCACCCCGCCGCACGCCCGAGCTTCACTCGCCGACGGTGAATGAAGATCTCGCGGCGGAGCTTGCGAGGATCAAGCTTCAGCTTGATGCTCAGTCAGTAGAGATCGCGCGGCTGCGCGCTGCCGGCGATCGGGGCTGGATTGACGAGCAACGAGCCGAGGAGATCCGAGCGCTGGTTCAGGACGTGCTGGCCGATGCTGATCTGCGGGCAAGTCTCGTGCAGAACGGCCTGACCGCCGGCTACGATAAGCACTTCTTCATCGGATCGGCCGACGGCAATTTCCTGCTGCAGCTCTACATGAAGCTCCAGACACGATTCGTCTACAACCACCGCGACGCGGCGCCCGGCGAGGACCGAGAGCGATGGGGCTTTGAACAGCGGCGCACCGAGCTCTACTGGAACGGCCATGTCATCAGCCCCGATCTCACCTACAAGGTCAAGATCGCAGCGAATCGCAGCGGCGGATCGGTCCGTCTCGACGATGCGATCATCGGGTACCGATTGAACGACGTGTGGAAGGTGGACGTGGGGCAGTTCAAAGTTCCGTTCCTGCGCGAATTCCTCATGAGCAGCGGGCGCCAGCAAGCCGTGGAGCGGTCGTACATCAACCATGTATTCAACGCCAATCGAAGCCAGGGCATCCAACTGAAGTATGGTGCCGATCGGTGGACCGCCATGGCGATGGTGCACGATGGGACGGGGGCCAAGAACTCGGCCTTCGCCTCCGACCGGACGGATCTGGCGCTGGCTGCGCGCGGAGAGCTCCTGCTCGCCGGCGAGTGGTCTCAGTTCAAGGACTTCGCGAGCTGGTCGGACGAGGGATTCGGCCTGCTTCTCGGCGCGGCCGTTGACTACGAGGTCGGCGAGACCGGCTTCGGCACGGACACCGCCGACTTCCTCAAGTACACCGTTGATCTCGGCGCGGAGTTCGGCGGATGGAACCTCTTTGCCGCTTTCGTCGGCCAGCACGTCCAGGACAACGGATCCACCGGCTTCGCTGAAGTCGATCAGATCGGATTCCTCGTGCAGGGGGGCATCTTCGTCATCCCGGACAAGCTGGATGTGTTCGCGCGGTACGAGCACCTTGATCTGGACGGCGTGCTGTATAACGCGGCGGTGAGTTCGATGACGCCCGTCGCCGACGACAAGATCAACCTCGTCACCGTGGGCATGAACTACTACTTCAAGAAGCACACCATCAAACTGACCACTGACCTCATCTGGGTGCTTGATCCGCTGCCGGACAGCGACACCGGCGCCGGTCTGCTCCGGTCGTCGGAGGACGATCAGATCGTTTTCCGAACACAGATTCAGTTGATGTTCTGATTTGCGACACGGACGAGCGCATCACGGCCACCCGGAGGATGCCAAGATGACCACAGACCAACACGATACGCTCACGAAGCGACTGGGATGGGCCCCTTACGCGGGTTTCGGTGTGCTGCTGTTCCTGATGGCCTGGGTCCCAAACACATTTGAGCCGGTTGTGCGCAACGATCCGTCGCGCAACATCGAGATTCCCGAGCAGCTTCTGTGGTCGATGAACGTGAAGGCAGCGTTCAATGATTCGACGATGTACTTTCGGTTCGAGCTGCCCACGCCGGAGCCATCCTGGTATCACGACTACTGGGTGTACGAGGGCGACGGTAAATGGCGGCGCGAGGGGGCGTCGACGGTTGGTCGGCAGCCCAACAGGATCTATGAGGACCGGATCAGCTTCTTCCTCGACGATGGGCATGTGCCCGAGTTCGGCAAGTGGGGAGGCTTCGTGACGGTGTCAGGTCCGGGCATGCGGTTCTTTACCGACGCGGCTGCAGACGACGTTCAGCAGCATCCCTACTTTGGGCCCAAGGGCAAGAAGGACCTCCGCAAATGGCTGCCTGAGACGCGCACTGATCCTCACGATTGGACCACTGTTCGGCCTCAAGAAGAGCTTGAAGCGCTGCAAGCGGCGGGGTATTTCCTGGATCTTTGGCACTGGCGCGCGCACCGAAGTAATCCCATCGGCTGGTCCGACGATCAGTACGTACTTGATTACCGCTGGAGCGATGCCGGCGCCGGACCGTACGCCACCAACTGGGATGACGTATCGAAGCAGCCGAAGTACATGTTCGATCCCGAGATCGCGGGCGCGCGCGCAATGAGATGGGAGGAGGTGCTTCAACAAGCGTACGCCCAGGACGATTATCTCCGTTACGCGCTCGTGCTCGGAAACGAGAACCTCCAGGGCAATGTGGTGCCGTTCGATCCACAGCATACCTGGAACATCGGCGATGTCATCCCGCGTCGGCTGCTGCGGGCGCCCGAGGGCTCGCACGGAGACATTCATGCCAACGGCATATATCGTGATGGCAAATGGACCGTTGACCTGTGGCGTGCGCTGGACACGGACAGTTTGGCCGATGACAAGCTCCTCCGCGATAAGGGGGTGTATCAGATCGCCTTTGCCGCCCACATTCTCGCCTCAGGCAGCCGATGGCATTACGTATCGTTCCCCATGACCCTCGGACTAGACCGGCATGCTGACATCGTCGCCGCCAAGTTCCGCGGGGACGCGCCGCCATGGCAAGAAATCGAGTGGAAGGAACTCACACTCTTCTACCCAGGTCAGATCGACTGGCAGCACGTAACGAGTGATGCACACGCAGGTGCCCGACAGATATCCGCCGGGACACCCTTGCGCATCGGCCATGATGAGGCGACGCTGGCCAAGTACGCAGTCGAGTTCGAGTTCCGCGAGCCGATCTTTGACCAGTGGATCCAGACGCTCGTCTCACTCGCGGCGCTCCTGCTGCTCCTCACGGCTGCTGTCTGGTTTGCTGCTCCCGGCCGGTCCTCCCCCTCCCACCACACGAGGACAGACGCATGAAAGCGGGATATCACGCCATCCTCGTTGCCTTGACGACCGGGACGCTGGTGCTGTCTTTCCTGGCAATGAGCTATCGGTTCTGGATCAGACCACGGAAACCCGGCGGCGGAGCGGTCTGGTCCTCCACTGATGTGGTGGCGGTCTATAGCGCTGTGTTCGGAACGGTCATGCTTCTCCTAGCCGCGGGCAGCGGCTTGATGCTCAGACCGTTGGAGGCCCTGCTCAACAGTCCGATCACCAAGAACAAGATCCTGTGCACCGTGCTTGCCTTGGTGTGCTGGAGCTCCTTCTTGGTGCTGCGACTCAAGGTTGGCCCCCGGTTGTGGGAGCTTCGAGGACTCGTCCGTCACTACGCCTACGTGATGGCTCTCGCGGGCTTGGTCTTCGTAGTTACCGCCAGCAGCATCGGTGGCGATCTGGCGGGGATTCCCAGTGGATACGAGCAAATCGGTCAAGCCGTAGGATTCCGTACGCGGTTCACGCTGTATTTCCCGACGGCTATGAACGTGCTGCTGTGGGTAATCGGCGTTGCGGCTCTCGGTTCAGTTCTGTTGCGAGTGCGCCTCAGGCGCGTCAAGAAGTAGCGAGCGGCCTCATACCACCGAGAAAGCCGTCACTGCGCGGCATCCCCAGGCCAGTGATCCGATCGCGGTGGTCGGAGCCGCGAAAGAGCTGAATTCGCCGGTCGGCAACATTTCCTGTGACATGTCCGCCGGGGTTGAGCATCCTATCCTCTGAACGCATTGTGCCCCCACTATGCGCTGGGCTTGGAACGGGCCGCAACCAGGCTCAGCCTCGCCCGGTACACGACGCAGAACTACCCTTGGAGGATTCATCCATGATCGCCGCCACCACCTCGCGTTTGCCCAGGTGCTTTTGTGCCATCGCCCTTGGAATGACGATCTGGGCAACTCAGGCCCTCGCCCAGCCGCAGATCATGATCCGTAGCTCCGAGGGAGGATCATTCCAGACGGTGGCCCCCGGGCGGTTCTCCAATCTGCTGCGGCCGGACTACACCCGACGCGATCTGAAGATCATCCTCAGCGAGCTTCAGATCACTCGGGACCAGCGGTACGTGCTCGAAGTGCTGTTGGACGACTACACCGAGCGTTTCAACAAAGCGGTCGAGCAGTTCAAGGCTGTCAGAGACCGCTACCAGGGCCCGGCCGGGCGGTTCGGCGCTTTTGGCTCGGCGGGCGCGCAGGAAATGGCGGAGATCGCGCTTCAGAGCCTTCAGGAGAACCTCGCCAACGTTCACACATTCGAGTTGGAAGGCGGCGGCGGGACCTTCGTTGGCATTCTGCACAGTGAAATAAGTGGTGGAGGCGGCGAAGGCGGCGTCTGGTTCGGCGGAGGCGGTGAAGATGGCGATGGATCGCACGAGATCAAAATGCACGTCGCCATTGTGGCCACCGTCGAGACTGACGGAGACCACGCCGGCGACGCCGAGCACACGATCCCGCCCGAAGTGTTGCAGCGACTTCACGAATCGCTTCGCAAGCGCTTGGAAGAGCGCTTGCGCGCGCGGCGAGACGAGCTGGCCAAAGCCATGGCTGAGATAGCCGAACGTGAGGATCGCCAGGATGAAGAGGAAGCGGAAGAGGCCACCGCTGATGACGTTGCGGCAGCTGCTCGAACCTTGCTCGCTGAGCGCACCCAACTCAAGCACGGATTCGAGACCGATCTCACGCTCCTGTTGTCCGATGAGCAGGCCGAGGTTTGGCCTGTTGTTGACCGACAACTGCGCCGCCTCAACACGTTGTCGCGCGGCGAACTGGCCGGCGAGAGCCTTGATCTATACCAGCTCGTTGACCAGTGGAAGTCCGGCGCCGCGAAAGAGCAACCGGTCGCCGATACGCTCGACGACTATGAACTGCGACTCGACGACGCCCTGAGCCAACGCAACGCATTCCTCACCGAATCGGAAGTCGATACGTTTATGGCCTGGGCCGAGCAGGACCACAAGAAGAGCCTCGCCCTGATCGGCCGCGAATCCGATCTTCGACGCTCCGTCCGCAACGTGAACGAAGCGTTTGCCGAAACGATTGCCGGCGATCTCGACGAACAAGAAGCTGCGAGCTTCCGCCACGCCGCTCGTAAAGCCGCCTACCAGTCGGTGTACCGCACAATGCGTCAGCAACGTCTGTTCGCCCAGGCCAAGGCCATCGACGGACTCGACTCGGATGTCCTTGATGCGGTAACCAATCTTGAAACGGCGTACCTTGAGGAGCTTGCCTTGGTCAACGACCAGCTCGTCGAGGCGACGCACGACTACGAGCCCGGCCAAAAGAAACGCATGATCGAGATGATGCAGCAGTTCAGGTCCGGCTCGATGCAGTTGGATCGACCGCCGACCAATCCGATCATCGACGGCCATCGTCAGCGCCGTTCGCTCGGGGAGCGCTACGCCAAGCAACTCAAATCGATCCTGACGACGGAACAGTTCGAGAGCCTCCCCGCCGCCAAGCCGCAGCTCCAGACGTTCACCATCCAGCGAAGCGAATCGAACTGAGAGGCATACGAATCGCCGTTGATCCACAAACGAAGGGGAGTTCTCTGAGGCAACTGTGAGGGAGGAGAAACCACAGATGAACACAGATGGACACTGATGGGAGGAGAAAGGGATGAGGGATAGGCCATGCGCCATGAGGTGGGAACGAAGGGGAAACGTGAAAGGGGGACAGGCTACTTTTTCTATAAAGTAGCCTGTCCCCCTTTTTCTCCCTTTTTCTCCGTGACCGTAAGGAGTCTCACTTATGCTCGATCGCTGCTTGATCTCGTTTGTAATTCTCGTCGGGGCGCCGCTCATGAACGCCCCGGCAGTCGCCACTCAGCAGACGCAACCGGCGCAACCGACGGTTGATATCCGCGAGCAGCGCGCTCGGGCGTTCATCGACGCCATCAATGGCGACGACCCGGCCGGGTACATCCAGTACATGGCGACCAACCGCACGCCGGAGTCGGCCGCCGCCGCGACTGAGGCCGAACGCCGGGATCAGTACCGCCAGTTCAAGGACACGATGGGCGAGCTGCGCATTGAGAGCGTCAACATCGTTGGGCCGAGCGAGCTTCAAATCATTGCCCAGACTGCCAAGGGAGCGTGGTTCAGCTTCTCGTTTACCTTCTCCGATGGGCCGGCGCATCTCGTGGAAATGATTCGGATCCAAACGGCTGAAGGCCCGAATGGGGGGATGCTCGATATCGAACCGTGGGAGTCACTTGAAGATTTCCTCAAGCAGGTTCGTGCGCAGTATGAAGTCCCCGCCATCGCAATCGCCGTAGTTGTCGGCGGCAAGATCGTGGATTCCGCCGCGGTCGGTGTGCGGAGCATCGACGGGCCCGAGCAAGTCACGCTCGCTGACAAGTTCCATTGGGGCTCGGTGACCAAGTCCGTCACCGGGACCATGCTGGGCAGTCTTATCGAGGACGGTGTGCTCAGCCCCGACTTGACGTTGGGCGAGGCGTTTGACGACATCGACATGCTCGATGCGTACCGAGACGTCACCCTCGAACAGCTCATGTGCCATCGCGGCGGTATCCCGACCTACACCGAGTTGACGATGGATATGGAACCGATCCTGAATCCGCCAGGCGATTCGGATATCGACAGACGCCACACGTTCGCGCGACATGTGCTCAAGGAGACGCCGATCAATACGCCCGGCTCAACGCAGGCCTATTCCAACGCAGGCGTTTCGCTGGCTGGCCACATGGCCGAGGTTGTCACGGGTCGCACTTGGGAACAGCTCGTCCAGGCGCATGTGTTTGATGCGCTGGGCATGTCAACAGCCGGGTTCGGCTGGCCGACCGAGCACGACCCCAACCAACCCGCGGGCCACATGGGCGGCGGCCCGGGGCGCGCTCTGATGATGGTCCCGCATGATCGCATGCCCAGCCCCATGGCCCTCGCGCCCGCCGGCTGGGTCTATAGCTCCATCGAAGATTTCGCAGCCTACGCCATCGTTCATCTTCGCGGGCTTCGTGGCGCCGATGGGCCGATTGCTGCTACGACAATCCAACGGATCCACACGCCCCTTCCGGGGCCCGGTTCGGGCGAGCGCTATTCGTTCGGAGGGGGATCGCCGATTGGCCGGACCCCGGGATCGAGTGTCATTGGCACAACGGCAGCGCCGGGACGTTCTTCGCAGAGATTCGCCTGCTGCCAGAGCACGACGCCGCGGTCGTTGTCTTGATGAACTCCGCGGGCCCGGGCGATTGGTTCGCCCCGAGTGTCTGTGAGCAGGCGATTCGTCACCTTGCGTTGGATTGAGCGCTAACGAGCAACGTAGCGACCGAGCGCACGATCGCCCGGGGACTCGAACAGATTATCCTGAGACCTGTTTCGCACCCAGCTTCGATTGCGAGCTCGGGCTCGGATCACGAGTCATCGAGCTGTTGCTCACCCTTTATTTTCCTGAACAGATCCGCGATTTCATTTTGGCCGCGAGCCACTGCGGCATCCAAGGGAGTTTCAGAAGTTAAATCCTCTATTTTGGGATCGGCACCTGCTTGGAGTAGTAACTTGATCGCCTTCAGTTCTCCCTCGAACGCTGCCACGTGCAAAGGCGTTTGTCCAAAATCATCCCGTGCGTTCGGATCAGCGCCGTGCGCGATGAGCAGTTCAATAATCGCCTCCTGTTGCCGCCCCGGCGTGTACGCAACCGAATGTAAAGGTGTCATGCCATTAGGACCTCGTTCCATCACGAGTTGTGGATTGGAGCGAACCAACCATCCCAACCTCCACGAGTGACCGCGCTCTACCAGTAGGTGAACGTCGTTCCAAGCACGCCCAAAGTAAACTGTATGAAAAAAGAACAGCACAAAACTCGCCGTCACGACGATGCCAACAATCCGCAGGAAGTTGCCGCGACTCATCATGGTCTACCCTCTTAGCGATATTTTAGGCAGAAGAGGAGAGGCAGAGGGTGTCAGGATGATGTTCTTGACGCGCGCTAACAGCGTCTTGCTCTACCGTCTCTGGTCCGCGCCCGCACACAAATCCCGAGCATTGCACACTATAGCGCCAATCCAATTGTCACGAGAATGCGGGCGGGACGCCCGCCGCTAAACGGGGGATTTGATCCGGCGGAATCAGCGGAGGCGGTAGAGGGTGATGCGCGAGTCCGGCCAGTCGTATTCGACGTCGCAGGTTTGGTCTGCGAACGCGCGCACGTTCTGCACGGTGAGGTTGGGGTCGTTCCAGCCGCTTGCGGCCCAGCGCACGAGCATCTCGTCGCTGACCAGTATGTGCGTGAACCCCCGGTCGCGCAGCTCGTCGGCCCAGCGGCCCGGGTCTGCGGGAAACTCCTGCATCAACTGAGACAGCACGCCGCGATCCCATGTGGTTTGGTAGGCGATGTCAGCTCGGTAATACAAAGGTCTTGCGTCACCCAACAGGAGAATTCGCGCATCGTCAGGGAGCAAGTAGTTGAGGTAGATGGCGGGAAAGCCGGCTTGGGCCAATTCGGTTCGCTCGGGCTCGGAGAGATTCTCGCCGGTAAGAAGCAAGGCTTGTCCGACGCTCGCCGCCGGTGCGCCGCTGCGCTCGCCGGCGTAGATGATGACGGGGACGCATGACCACGCCAGGAGCAAAGCCGCGAGCAGGGCGTGGGCGCGTCTGGCCCCGATCCGCGATTGGAGGGCGGGCAGGATCAGACCAAGGGCCAGGGCGATGCTGAGGGTGGCCCCGACGACGCCGACCAGTAGGAACCGCGATTTGAGGTGGGTAAGTGCAAGCCAGAACAGGACTTGCGCTGTGAGTAGCACCGCGAGCTTCAACGTGACCCGCCGAGCGCTGGGAATGGCGAGACAGAACATGAGGCTGGCCGCGGTCAGCCAGGGCAGAATCGACCACTGCGGGAACCACGGCTCCGACGGGTTGGGGTTGGGGCCGAGTCCAAATCGCCACAGTTGGTTCCACAGTTCGATGAACCGAGGGCCGAACGCCGGAGACGTGGCCGGCGATCCAGATACCGACTTGGTCCTGTGACCAATGGGCTGAGCCAAACATCCCGGTCATGAACGGGAAGACGGGGTTACCAGAATACATCCAGTTGCGCAACAGATACGGCAGCAACCCGAACAGTCCGGCGACACCGGCAGCGAGGATCACGCCCAGCCAGCGTCGCCGCGCAATGGTAAAGAGCGCCACGATCATGAGGGGCGCAACGACGAAGCCGGCCGCGGTGAGCTTGGCGCCACAGGCCGCCGCGGTCAGCAGCCCGAGGATTACCCCGTGTTGCCATGTCGTCGGTGATCGCGCGAGCAGAATGTAAAGAGCGACGGCCAGGAGCAGGGTCACCGCCATCTCGTTGTAACCGAGCGAACCGACGACAACGACCCAAGGCGTCCCGATGAGGAGGACCGCCGTCACGGCGCCCACCGGACGGGCGACGGAGCGATCGACCATTCGGCCGGCGAGGCGAGCGACCACGACCGCCGTCAGCACCGCCATCGACGCATGCAGTAGTTGACAGGCGTAGACCGCTTGGATGGGATCGCCCACCAATACCGCGAGGTGGTAGTAGGCAGCCTCGACGTAGCCCGGCAGGTAGCTGTAGACGTTGTGGGTCAGCGGCTCGATGCGGCCCAGGGCCATCCATTCCTT
>JADFNO010000239.1 GCA_022563315.1 Planctomycetota bacterium
AAACCAGACACTGGACGCGCGGCTGCCGACGGGGCCGTTCGAAGCTGAGATTACCGTGACTTTTCACACAGTCGCGGTGCGGCGGGCGGCGATCGGCGCCGAAGTGCTCGGCGGCACGCTGGAAATCAAGCGCCGGGGCGAGCTTCTGAGGTCCGACTACGGTGGCCGCGAGGTGCGAACCATCCTGGCCGACGACCAATACCTTCCGTCCCGCCCGGTCACGTTCACATTTCTGTTCAGTCGAGACGCCACGGGCCCCGCGCAGTTCCGAGCCGTTTGGCAACCGGAGGGCTCAGCCGTTCCGCTGCCGTTGCCGGCCCAGACCGGCGGTCGGTTCGCGGACAAAGTCGCGCACGGCTTCGCGCTCGTCGAGCAATTCAACTGCACTGCCTGCCACGTCACGGACAACGCGCGTTTACAAGCACAGCTTGCGGCCAACCCCGCGCCGATCCTGGGCGAGATCGGGGCGAGAGCGCGCCCGGACTGGATTCGCAAGTGGATCGTCGATCCGCAGGCGTTCAAGCTCGCCGCGGCCATGCCGAGATTGTTTCACAGCGACGATCTCGATGCGCAAGCGGTGGATGACCTGACTCATTTCCTGGTCTCGATGGGGGGGCCGATTGATGAATCAGATGATGAGCGAAGCGATGATCTGCTCAACACCGGGATGGTGCTGTATCACACCGTAGGCTGCTTCGCGTGCCACGGTGCGCTGGAGCCGATCGAGCGGCTACCCGGGGGCCGACCCGCGGGTCCAACCGCAGGGCAAGTGTACACGCCGCTCGGACCTTTGGCCCTCAAGACGACCGTTGACCAACTGGCCGCATTTCTGTCAGACCCAGTTTCGGTGCGCCCCAGCGGTCGCATGCCGTCGCTGAACCTGTCCGAGTTGGAAGCGACCGCAATTGCGTCATACCTGATCAGCCGGGACGACGGGGCATCGCCGAGTCCGAGCAACGGATTTACGCTCGACGCCGAGCGAGTTGAGCGAGGTCGAATGGTCTTTACGAGTACGGGTTGTGCGAATTGTCACACGTTGGGACCGAACCGACCCACGGTGGTGTCAACGCTTTCGTCCCCGTCACTGGAGCAAATCGCTGACGCAACACATGCCGCGCAATCGATCGGCGGTTGTCTCGCCGAGGCGCCGTCGGCCGGTGTACCGGACTTCGCCATCTCACCGTCGCAGAATGAAGCGATGGTCGCGTTTCTGGGAACGCTTGCGGATCGCCGAAGCGACGACGTGCCGCTTGATGAGCTTGCGTCAACGATGGATCGGTTGAACTGCCTGGCGTGTCATTCGATGAATGGCTTGGGCGGCCCGGAGCCGGCGATCGCTCGCTACTTCACGACGCGCGGCGACGCCGATGTGGGCGACGAAGGTCGGCTGCCACCGAATCTTGATGACATCGGCGCCAGGCTCAATCCACATTGGCTGCGCGCAGTCTTGACTGCCGCGGGAACCGCCCGTCCATACATGGGGGCGCGAATGCCGCAGTTCGGCGAAGCGAATGTTGATCGCCTGCCCCAGTTACTCGCCTCCGCGTCAGGCGTTGCGGCCCTGCCCGAGCACGGGCCGTCCCTGCCCGCCGAATTCGCCGCCGCCGGTCGGCAGTTGACCGGCGCTCGTGGATTCAACTGCATCCAATGTCATTCGATTGCCGGTCGCGACGCCACGGATACGCCGGGCCCTGATCTGGCGTCGATGCCCGAGCGACTTCGGTACGCCTACTTCGCGCGCTGGCTCAACGATCCGAAGTTGCTGCGCCCTGGAACGCGAATGCCGACGTTCTTCGGCGGGGGTCGATCCGGGATCATCGAGCACTTCGACGGCGATGCGGACCGACAGATCCAAGCGATGTGGGCGTATCTTTCCCAAGGCGAGCTGTTACCACTTCCCGAAGGTTTGCCCGATCCGGGAAGCTTCATGCTCGAAGTCGCCGACACGCCGGTCGTTCTTCGCACCTTTATGAAGGACGTGGGGGTGCGGGCGATCGCGATCGGTTTCCCCGAGCAGGTCCACTGCGCATTCGATGCTGACCGCGGCAAGCTGATTATGATCTGGGAGGGACAGTTTCTCAGCGCCCAAGGCGCGTGGGGCGGGCGCGGCGGGACGGAGACAAATCCCGAACAGGGGCCGGCGTGGTCAGCAACACCGGGCCCGGTATTTCTCGTCGCCGAGGCGGCGCCTTCGTCGTGGCCGGAGACGATCGAAACCGGCGCCGTTCGATTCCGAGGTTACAGCCTGGACCACGATGGATACCCGACGATCCACTACGACCTCGTAGGTAACGAAAACGAGATCGTTTCCGTGTCTCAACAACCGCACCCGGTGCGCCGTGACGGTGTAGTATCGTTCATCCGTCGTTTCGAGCTGCGCGGTACGCCGGGCCGGCGCGTCGTGGCGAACTTCGCGGGCATGAAGATCATCGAGCAATCGGCCGGCTGCCGAGAATTGGACCACGGCATCGTCGAGATCATTTTGGACGAGACGGGAGCGGCCTCGCTGACGGTGGAGGTGACATGGTGAACAAAGTATCCATAGCCCATTGCAGGCTACTCGCGGTCGGAATGGCTGTAACAATCTGCGGTCAGGTGTGGGGGCAAACGCCCGACTTCAACTACATCAAGAAGGCGACGCGGCAAGAAACGCGCGCCGCCACCATGGCCCAGTATGCCCCGCCGTTGGACTGGGAGCCGTGGCACATCATCGGGCCGTTTGATAATCCCGATCGGATGGGTCACAGCATCGTCTATCCGCCGGAGTTGGGTGTCGATCTTGCGGCCCAATACCCTGGGAAGAACGGTGAGACCGTGCAGTGGCGAACGGCTCGCTTCAGTGGGTGGGATCCGATCAACCTCAAGCAGTTCGACGATGAGTCCCGCCACTATGAAGGCACGGCATACCTCTTCCGTGAATTCCAATCGGAAAGTGACACGCGCATCGAGTGCAACGTCGGCAGCGACGATGGGCTGAAGCTGTGGGTCAACGACAAGCTGGTGATCGACGTCGATGCATATCGCGGAATGAATCTCCAGGATCACTTGATTACGCTGGATATTCGAAAAGGGCGCAACACCATCCTTGCCAAAGTCACCCAAGGTGTCGGCGGCTGGGACTTCCAGATGAAGCCCGTGACCGATCATCGTATTGCGGCGTTGTTGGAGTATCGTTTGAATCTGGATTTCCCGACCTCGCCTGAGGCGAAGCACTATCGCCTGCTGAGCATCATCGAGCCGCAGGACATGGTGTTGGAAGTGGGGGGGATGGACATTATGCCGGACGGCCGGCCCATCATCACCACACGACGCGGCGAAGTGTGGATCATCGAAGGGGCGTACGACGTTCCGCCATTTGACGCAAAGTTCAAGCGGTTCGCCTTCGGTTTGCACGAGCCGTTGGGCGCAGCTTGGCGTGACGGGGCGCTGTATGTCGTGCAGCGCGGTGAACTGACCCGGCTCGTCGATACCGACGGCGACGACCAAGCCGATCTGTTCGAGACCGTCAGCAGTCAATGGGGGATCAGCGGCAACTACCATGAGTTCGCGTTCGGGCCGAGATACGATGGTCAGGGACGAACGTGGGTCACGCTGAACCTCGGGTTCTGCGGCAGCTTGGGCAAGTCGATTGCGCCCTGGCGCGGATGGGCGATGATTGTCAACGATGATGGATCGTTGATCCCGGTCTGCGGTGGTTTGCGTTCGCCGTGCGGGCTCGGCGCGAATGCAGCCGGTGACATGTTCTATACCGACAACCAGGGTGATTGGGTGGGAACGAACAAACTGTCGCACCTGGAGTTCGGCGACTGGCACGGCCATCCAGGCGGAAATGGCTGGTACGCAAAAGCCGGGTTTGATCCGCCGGATGTTGAGCAGGACTTCAAACCACCCGCGGTGTGGTTTCCCTACGGGCGAATGGGCCAAAGCGCGAGCGACATCTTGCTGGACACCACAGATGGGAAGTTCGGGCCGTTTACGAACCAACTCTTCATCGGGGATCAGACCAACGCCACCCTCATGCGCGTGTTTCTGGAGCGAATCGACGGCGTGTACCAAGGCGCGTGTTTCCCATTCCGAAGTGGGCTGGACTGCGGCGTGACTCGGATGTGTTTCGGCGCAGATGGGAGCATGTTCGTGGGCATGACCAACCGCGGGTGGGGGAGCCGCGGGCGTCG
>JADFNO010000006.1 GCA_022563315.1 Planctomycetota bacterium
AGTTCCATTTCCCACGCATTATTACCGTGCTGTTACACACCGACATCTCCACCCATCCCGATGAGAACGCCCTCTTCAAGCGCCATTCGAAAAACCCTTTTCTTGACGGTAATTCGTGCTGGCTCTGGATCGATCCCTTTTCTCCATCCTGAATACCCCTGAATGGCCTCGACCGCTGCCAGAGTCGGATACCACACGACACCCCTCTCGGCCATCATCCGATAGATTTCCCTTGTTCCGCCATCTCCGTGTTCGATCGTCTCGACACCAGCCAGAATAGCTCGACGCATGCCTTCTTCTGTGGAGGCATGAGCTACCAGAGCTCGGCCCGTGCTTGCAGTTGTCCGCTGCATTAGGGTCAGTTCCTCAAGAGAAAAGCTCGGCATCGCCTCTGAGTTAGGACCCCAGCGATAGTCGGCGTAAACCTTGATGAAATCAGCTCCTTTTCCCATCTGCTCTCGCGTGACTCGTATCAGATCATCGACGCCAGCAGCGGTCTGGGCTCCAAGCGGCGGCTCGAAATCGGGATGGAATCCTTTCGGACCGTAGCTCCCGGTCGCTACAATCGCTCTGCCAGCCACCAGCATTCGGGGACCCGGAATGACGCCTTTTCGGATTGCCGTCTTTATCCCAACATCAGCGTAATGGGCACCCTCAGAGCCAAGATCTCTCACAGTAGTAAATCCTGCATGCAGGGTCGCGCGGGCGGCCACACCCGCTCGTAGAACGCGTTCCGCGCGAGATTCTTTCAGGACCTGGTCATTCCAGGAGGTCTCGCTGTAGGGATGCAACAACAGATGGGAATGACCTTCAATGAAGCCTGGAGATAGCGTCATACCCGTCAGGTAGATCACCTCTGCCCGAGCGGGGATGGGAAGGGTCGATTCCTCACCAACTGCGGCGATCAGATCGCCCGGCCCGCGGCGGCGGCTCGGTGCGGGCCACTCGACGGTCGAGTCGTACCATGTGGCGAGCACCGCCCGCCAATCGTTGTGATTCTTCACGCGGATAAAGGCATCTCGCACGGCCCGCGCCTCCGGATGCAACTCGCTGTACTTGATCCCGAACTTGCGCATCATTTTTGAGGCCCGTCGCTCGCCATGTAAACGCACCGACAGTTCAAAATGTTCGAGCAGCGCCTGACGTTGCTCGGCAAGCGTAGGTGTGGCGGGTTCCTCACCGGCCATGAGCTGCCGGGCCTGGCGGAATATCCACGGATTACCGATACAGCCTCGTGCGACGCCGACCGCGTGAACGCCGGTGAATTCGATCATCGCGAAGATGTCGTGGGCTTGGAAGACGTCACCAGAGCCGAAGATGATCTTATCCGGATGGCGCTTCACGAGATCGCGTAAGAATTCCCACTGGCTCGGCCCGATGTACTTCTGCTGCACTGTTCGGCCATGCACGGTTGTCCACGCATAGCCAAGTTCGTAGGCGGCGTTGAAGATGCGATCAAAGTTGCATGCCATCTCCGGAGTGTCGTCGTACGATCGTCGTAACTTCACCGAAGTGGGGATATGACCGGGCACGACCTCACGCACGGCTTGCAGCACCGCGATCGCCCCCTCCGGGTCCGTCAGCAGATGCCCGCCGCGGTTGCGCTTCCTGATTTTTTTCACGGGGCAGGCGAAGTTGACGTCGATGACGTCGTAGTTCATCGAGACGAGGATTTCGCAGCCGCGCGCCATTTCATCGGGGTTCGTGCCCATGATCTGGCCGGCGATGGGGTGGTCGTCGAGACCGGCAGCGCGGTTCTCATCAGGATCGCCTGTGCCACATTCAGCCGCCAACAAATCGGGGTCCTCGCGCACGCGACCCTTGCCGCCGTTGATCAGCGTAATGTCCAGGAGCGCTTCGGTGACACAGTAGGGGCAACCATGCCGCCGCGCGACGAGTCGCATTGCCGCGTCGGAGTACCCAGCCAAGCCTGCTTGGAAGAACGGCGCATCGAAGCCGGGTATGAGCTGACTGATGCGCGAATCGAGCATCATACCTTCAGCGATCCGCTCAATTGGGCGATCGAATCGGCGGCGCGTCGGCACGGTTGGGTCGAGATTGACAGACATCGCCTGTGATGATAGAGCAGGCGCCTGCCGTGAGTCATCTCAACCATTATGGAGCGATGAAAGACGAGTCCGCATCGTGCCAATGACGGTAATGGCTCTGCCTGCCCAAGGGAGACTGTATGGATCAGACCCAACAGCAACAGATCTACGACATTACCCGGCCGCACCAGAAGCTGCTGACGCTGTACACGCTGCGCAGCCTACTGACTACGGTGCTGTTTCCGATCATCTTCCTTCGGCTGTATTTCAAGTACCAGACGCTGAAGTACCGCTTCGATGGTGAGGGTATCGCGATGTCGTGGGGGCTGCTGTGGCGCAAGGAGATCAACCTGACGTACGCTCGGATTCAAGACATCCACGTCTCGCGCGGGCTGCTGGAGCGCTGGTTGGGGCTGGCGACGGTGCAGATTCAGACGGCGTCGGGAAGCGGCTCGGCGGAAATGTCGATTGTGGGGTTGACCGAGTATGATGCGCTTCGCGATTTTTTGTATTCCAAGATGCGCGGGGCGCGCTTCGGCGACCAGGATCCTGTTTCAACAGGCGACGGGCGAGGGATTACTTCGGCGACCGCGCCCAGCGGAGCCGATGAGGCCGTCGCGCTGCTGACGGATATTCGAGATGAGATTCGCGCACTTCGTCGTCGGCAGGAGGATGCGGGCCGATGATCTTCAAGCGCATCAAACCACCACTATTGCGGTTGCTCAGAGCACCGACCGAGCCGCCGGAACCGCCTATTGGATCGCCGGAATCTGTGCAGACGTTCCGGGCTGCGCCGAACTTCCTTACGTATCAGATCATCACGTGGGGACTGGGCTTTGCGGCCGGCCTGATCAGTGAGATTGTGTTCGTTGTCTTGGCGCATAGGGATGAGAGCGGCGCGTGGGAGGAAATCGCCCTTGTCTATGCGGTTGTTGGTATCACGCTTCTTCTTACGATCGTGAAATATTTCTTGATTCGGCTGGACTACGACATGCGCTACTACATCGTCACGGACCGGAGCCTGCGCATCCGTGAAGGTGCGCTGTTGATCCACGAGGCGACGTTCACCTACGCCAACGTGCAGAATCTGAAGATTCATCAAGGCCCGATCGAACGGTTACTGGGGATTTCCAACCTGGTGGTGGAGACAGCGGGCGGAGCGGGCGGCAAATCCGAAGGCAAGCGCGGCCCCGGGGCGTTCCCACATATGCACGGGCATCAAGGTGTTTTTCGAGGTATCAAGAACCCGGCTGAGGTGCGCGATCAGATCCTCGCCTTGCTCAAGGGGTATCGTGATGCGGGGCTGGGCGACCCCGAAGACCGCCGCCGAGCGATGCTGCCCGTGCCGTCGTCGGCTGGGTATTCCTCTCCCGCAGCGTTGACGCGCCTGCGTGAGATCCGCGACGAGCTGCGGCTACTGAACCGCACGGCTGCGGATTAGCGCTTTACACGGCAGAAGGATCGCGTCATTTGGCACGGCGATCCCACGCCTCGCCTTGAAATGGTAAGCTGGCGGTATGATGAGAAGCGAGCGGTCAATGCGAATACGCAGGCTTGCGGCGGGCCTCCTGCTGGGCGGCACGCTGCTGGGATGCCAAGACGTCCGCTACGATCCCGCCCGGGCCACGCAGTCGTATCCGCATCACCTCCATCACGCGAACTCGGTCAACATTCAGGTCTTTCGCCAAGACACGTCCATTGAGCTTGTGAATGCCACGACGCACGCGTACACCGATTTCGACTTGTGGATCAATCAACGGTACGCGAGCCGGATCGAGTCGCTCCCCGCCGGCGCAACGCTGCGGGTGTCGCTGTGGGATTTTTACGACGAGCGAGGCGAGTCGCTCAACGCGGGCGGATTGTTCCGGTCCGATGACCCGACGCCCGTTCGCTTGGTGGAGATTCAGACGACTGACGAGGAGCCGCTGATTGGACTAATTACGATTCGGGCTGAGCCGGTGGAGTAGACGCGCGCTCATAACGTCGGAAGCTGAACGCATAGGCGTGTCGCTCGTCGGATTCATGGCGTTCGTCCTCGACGAGTTTCCAGTCATCGAAATCCAAGTTTGGGAAATAGGTGTCGCCTTCGATCGTGGCGTGAATGATCGTGAGGTATAGACGATCCGCGCGCGGTAGTGCTATTCGGTAGACGGTCTCGCCGCCCAGGATAAATATCTCATCCTCGTGAGCCGCATGATCCAGCGCCTCATCCAAACTGTGTGCGATGAAGACGCCCGCGCATCGATAGTCGTTGTTTCGCGTGATGATGATCGTTCGACGGTTGGGCAACGGTTTGCCGACGGACTCGAACGTTTTGCGCCCCATGATGACGGTGTGGCCGGTGGTGATGGATTTGAATCGAGCAAGATCAGTCGGCAGATGCCAAGGCAGCGAGCCGTCACGCCCGATGACCCGGTTCTGGGACATGGCTGCGATTACGGAGATCTTCATACCGCAACCGGAGCGGGAATGTGTGGATGAGGATCGTAGTTCAGCAGCTCGAAATCGTCGTACGTGAAGTCGAAGATCGACGTCACCTGTGGATTGATCCGCATCGTGGGTAATGCTCGAGGCTGGCGCGTAAGTTGTTCTTCTGCTTTCTCTAGATGATTGGAATAAAGATGTGCGTCGCCGAAGGTGTGAACGAAGTCGCCGACTTCAAGGTTGGTCACCTGCGCAATCATCATCGTGAGCAGCGCATACGAAGCGATGTTAAACGGCACGCCGAGGAACAGGTCCGCCGAGCGCTGGTAGAGTTGGCAACTGAGTTTCCCGTCGGCAACATAGAATTGAAAAAGTACGTGACACGGTTGCAGCGCCATCGCCTCGAGGTCGGCGACGTTCCAGGCGCTGACGATGAGTCGCCGTGAATCGGGATTCACTCCGATCTGGTCGATCACGCGAGAAATCTGATCGATGGGCTTCCCGTCTGGTGTAGGCCAGAATCGCCACTGATGGCCATAGATCGGACCGAGATCGCCGGTGTCCTTGTCAGCCCATTCGTCCCATATTCTAACGCCGTGCTCGTTGAGGTATTCAATGTTCGTATCGCCGCGCAAGAACCACAGCAGTTCGTGGATGATCGATCGTACGTGCAGCTTCTTGGTGGTGACCAGCGGGAAGCCTTCACTCAAGTCGAAGCGCATCTGGTACCCGAAGACGCTGAGCGTGCCGGTCCCGGTTCGATCGTCCTTGGGGACGCCGTGGTCAAGCGTATGACGCAGCAGGTTCAGATATTCGCGCATGGTGCCGATTCTAGGAGACCGTTGGATTACTTATTGTAGTGGAATTGGAGCGGTATGGAATCAGCGCCCGGTCTTCACAGAGGAAGGCGAATGCATCACGGTCCGAAGAAGCCACTGAACATGGCGACGAGCATGAGGACGCCGATCGCCGTGCCGATGAGTCCTAGGGCGATCGCGATCCAGGCATGAACGGTTCCTTTGCGCTCCGGATGACGCGAGACCTGAATGAGGCCTCGGATTCCGAGGAAGATGGAGATCGGGCCAAGGACGAGTCCGATGAGGGGAATGCACGAGAAGATGCTCAGGTAATACCCGACTAACGCAGCGGGGTTCTTATAGGGAACAAGGGCCGGTCCCTCGTGCGCATGGGGATCAACAACGCCAGTGGAGCGAGTAGGCGGTGCGAGGATATGCGCTCGCAAGCGCGGTTCGTCGGCGGCTGGATACGGCTCGCGCGCATCCTCTGGGACGAGCATCGCATCGGACGGTATGCGTCCTTCCTGTGCCCAACGCTCGAGCTGCCCCATATCGGCCGGGCCATACTCCTTCCCACCGGCAATACGAACTTTGTATTTGAGTTGATCCGCCACGGCAAGACACCTCGCTATTGTGGGAAGGGTTGCGGAACCGCACCGAGTAGAGCCTTGGTGTACGCGTGCTGCGGGTCGTTGATGATCTCGTCGCGGCTGCCTTGCTCAACGATATGCCCGTTGAACATCACGGCGATGCGATCGCAGACGTGATGTATCACCGCCATGTCGTGGCTGATGAAAAGGTACGAGAGTTGAAACTCATCCTGAAGCTCAGCGAGCAGATTGAGGATTTGTGATTGAATTGAGACATCCAGCGCACTGGTGGGTTCGTCGCAGATGATGAGTTTGGGTTGCAAGGCGAGCGCCCGGGCGATGCCGATGCGCTGGCGTTGGCCGCCGGAGAACTCATGCGGGAACCGTTCAGCTGCACCGGGCCAAAGCCCGCAGCGCTCAAGGAGATCGCCGACACGTTGCCGGAGCTGCTCGCCTCGGGCCAGGCCGTGCACTTCGAGCGGTTCGCCGACGATTCTTCCCACGCGCATTCGTGGATTGAGCGACCCGACCGGATCCTGGAAGATGATCTGCATCTCGCGGCGCAGGCGGCGCATTTCAGAGCCTGACAGTTCAAACAGATTGCGACCGCGATACAGAACCTGACCGCTGGTGGCGGGGATCAGCCGGAGTATTGTTCGCCCGACGGTCGTCTTGCCGCACCCGGACTCGCCGACCAGCCCGAGCGTCTCACCGGCGTTGATATGAAAGCTGACGCCGTCAACGGCTTTGACAAATCCTCTCACGCGTTGAAGGATGCCGGTGCGGATGGGGAAGTAGGTGCAGAGCTCCTGCACGTCCAGCAGGGGGGCCGCTGATTCACCGGCTTTAGACGGGCGGTCCGTCCCTTCCATAGTCTGGCGATGATATCGACTGACGGGCCGACTGGATACTTTACGAGAAGATCGATCTGGACATCGAGTGATCGGGCGCAGGTTCAGCGATTGTTCGGCACACGAACCCGCTGATTGTATCGTGTTCCATCGGGCCGCAAGAAGGTGATGCGCGCGCCGTTGCGCAGATTGAACCGGTCTAGGATATCAAAGAAATCGTCTACATCTCGGACGAGATAGTCCATGACGCGAACGATAATCCAGCCCGGCTCGACGACGCCGTCGAGCTGCGATTCCGGGACAATCGCCAGCACGAGCACGCCGGGGCTGTAGGGGACTCCGTAGTCCCGGGCGAGCTTCGGGGTGTTGGTGCTCATGCGCGCAATGCCGAGCGCCCTGAGGCTGTCGCGGGGCTGATCGCCGGGAAGCACGCCTGCGACCTGCACGGTATCCAGGCGCGTGAGGCGAACCGGAACCGTAAGTACGGTTCCTTGAGCTTTATCTTCAGCGTCGCGCCAAATACGAAGCCTGGCGATATCACCGGGGAGCATGGACGAGATCACCGATCGAAGCTGGTTCATTGTGCCGACCGCGGCGTCGTTCACATGGGTGATGATATCGTCGCTTCGTACCCCGGCAGCGAAGGCGGGCCCATCGTCATGAGAGCGGGTAACCTTCACCCCGCGACCGGCAAAGCCGCGTAACTCCAGTTCCTGCAGTGCTTGGGTCTTCAGATCCTCCACGCCGATCCCCAGATAACCCTTTGTGACCACGCCGGTTTCGATGAGTTGATCCACGACCGGCACGATCATGTCGATCGGGATGGCCAATCCGATTCCGGCGAACTGCCCCTCATCAAACGAGCTTTGCCTTCCCGTGGCGATGGCGGTGTTCATGCCGATGACTCGACCGCGTACGTTAGTAAGCGGACCGCCCGAATTGCCGGGGTTGATGGCGGCATCGACTTGAATGAAGTTCTCGTAGCCGATGGGCCGTCCGCGATCATCACGGATCACGCCGACGTGGCGCCCCGTCCCCGAAACAACGCCGGACGACATGGAGAACCGAAAGTCAAACGGCGAGCCAAAGGCGAAGACGATATCTCCTTGTTTGACTTGATCCTCCTCTTCAGCAAGGACGGCCGGGTGAAGTCTCGCCGCGGGAATCTGGATTACCGCGATGTCGGTGAATCTATCGAACTCGACCAACTCGGCGTCTCGAAGCTTGCCGGTGTGGAGCTGGACCTGGATACGCAAGGCGTCCTTGACGACGTGATAGTTGGTGACGATGTGGCCTTCGTTGTCATAGATCCATCCGGAGCCGGACGAAGTGCTTCGCTGCAGGTTGCCCCAGCGGTCCTTCAAGACTTGCTCCGTGGAGATGTGGACGACGGACGGCTCCACGAAGGCGGCGATGTCGCGATATGCCTGGTTGAGCTCCTCGAGGATTCCATTGTTCTCCAAGCGCTCACTCGCCTGGATGATCCGAGCTTTGGAATGGGCGAAGGTCAGTTCCTGCACCGCAAACGGGCCGATGACAAGCACGGCCAAGGCGGTGGCCAGGACGATCAAGCTCGGACCGTAGCTGTGCAGCTTGCGCATGGTGTGGATTCCTCTCCAGAAGACATACGGACGCCGACATTCACATTGGGCGGCTGAGGCGCGGTATTTCACCCAGCCCGGCCGACGGCGGATGCCTATGGCCTCTGCTGGACGAACTTGTCGAGCTCTCCTTCGTTCATGGTGTACGGATGTTCGCCCAGCTCGGATGCTCGAACCATCTCGATCCATCGCTGGGCGGCGGCGATGATCCCCTCGCCCAGGGCGGTGATCGGCCGGGCGAACGACGGTTGCCAGTCGGTGAGTCCGAGAAGATCTTGCAGAACGACGATCTGGCCGTGACAGGACGGCCCAGCCCCGCAGCCGATGACCGGAATCGAAGTCTCTTGGACGATGCGCTGGGAAACTTCGTCGGGGCAGGCTTCGATCAGAAGCATGGTCGCCCCGGCTTTCTCCAGGGCGATGGCGTCGTCAACTAATGGACCCGCTTGAGCTGCGGTGCGCCCGACCGAGCGATAGCCGCCTCGGACTTTCGATTGCTGAGGTCGGGAGCCAATATGGCCGACCACGGGAATCCCTGCCCGAACCATCTTCTCGACGAGGGGGGCGAACGAGCGGTCGGCCTCGATCTTGACAAGATCGGCCAGGCCTTCGGTCATGAACCGCCCGGCGTTGTGGATGCCCTCAGCGTCGTCGGCCTGGTAGCTGAGAAACGGCATGTCGGCCATGACGAGCGAATTGGGTGCGCCTCGCTTGACCGCGGCGGTGATAGTAATGAGAAAATCCAACGGGGCATGGATTGTCCCCGGCAGGCCGAGGATGACCTCCGCCGCGGTGTCGCCGACGAGCAGCAGCGGTACGCCGGCTCGCTCCAACCAGCGTGCGGTGGTTACGTCATAGCAGGTCAGACAGGCGAATTTCTCGCCACGCTGGGCGAACTTCGCGATAGTTCTAAGGGTCACCTGCTTGCGGGCGGGAGGCTTGGGAGCAGCCTTCTCGACCGGTTCAGCAACCTGGTGGGGCTTGGCCGACGGCGCCTGCGTCATAGTCAATAGTGTATCGGCGCCGGCAAGATCAAGCCGCCCACGGCCGTAGATTCCCCCGTTTGCCCGCCAAACGACCCCGCCAGAGCCGATCGCCGCCTCCCCGGTGAACTCCCCGCTACGCTTGAGCCGAGATGTCGATGCTGACCGCCCGGCGATGCACGCCCGAACTCATGGACGATCCGAACGTTGATCGGGCCGAATTGGAGGCGTCGCTGCGTTTCATCCGTACGGTGAATCGCCGCCTCGGCGGAGCGGCGGCCGTCCTGAAACATCTTCAGCGGTGGTCGGCGGACTGGCCGAGCCGGCAGACCATCCGGATCCTCGACCTTGGGACAGGCTCGGCGGATATCCCGCTGGCGATCTCGGATTGGGCCGCTGCTTCACAACATCCGGTTCATATCACCGCCGTCGATCTGCACGAGACGACCCTGGCCGTCGCACGAGACCAGGTCGGCGAACGAGGCGACATCGAGCTGGTCCAGGCGGACGCGCGCCATTTGACGGACGTGTTCGAGCCGCGCGCGTTTGACTACGCCCATGCCGGAATGTTTCTGCACCATCTGGGCGACATCGAGGTGATGACGGTGCTGCGCATCATGGATCGATTGACCACGCGCGGGCTGATCTGGAACGATCTTGTGCGCGGACCGATTGAAAAGCTCGCGGTGCGTGTGTTGACGATCCGCGCTCCGGCGATGGTCAAGCACGATGCCGTGGTGAGCGTTGCGGCGGGCTTCACACGGCGCGAGGTACTGGACTTGGCCAAGCGCGTCGGACTTGAGACCCCGACCTACCATCGCCACCTCTTCGGCCGGTTCACGTTGGTGAGCGAGAAAGCGTAGCTCCGGAGCCCGACGCGCTAGCCGCCGGAAGTCGCTTCAATGATGAACGGGCGCTCGTTCGGCGACGGGAGTTCTTCCGGCGCCAGACCGATTCTCGCTAACTGTTCCGGCGTGAGGATCTGGCGCAGGCGCCGCCGCGCCGTGGCGTTGAGTTCACTGCGGTCAAACTTGATGACTTCCAGCTTCTGCTGCCGCTGCATGTACTCCTGCACGTAGCCGGGATCGGTGAAGCTGCCGCCGCCGCTGGATTGAGAATGTATCTCGACCATCTGGTTGCAAAGGTTCTCGTAAACCGGCTGGTACTCGACGCGGTGCAGTTCGATCGCGAGTCGCTGGTCGTCGGAGAGCTTGGGAAGCTTCATCGCGGCCTCGATGTACTTTTCGCCGGAGTTCGGTTCGTTGTAAACGCCGGGGAAGGCCTTACGCCGATAGGCAGCGCGGAACTTTCGAGCCGACCGATCGTCAAGCGCGGCCGTGATCTGTTGAAGCGTGTCGCGGTTGAGCTGGGTGATTTTTTTGTTAGCGTCCTCCACCGGCTTACGAATGTCCTGCAGCATCTGCTGGTATTCCATGCCGAAAGCCATGACACCCTCGGTATCGCCTTCTCGCTGCCGGCGCATCATCTCGGCCATTCCCTCCGTTTGCTGACGTTGCGCTACCAAGCCAAATTCGTACCGATTACGAAACGCATCCGTGATCGTCTTCTCATACTCCTTGAGAAGCGCGTCGATGTTGTCAGTCTTGACCGCATCGATTTCGGAGTCGTCCACGAGGGCGGAAA
This sequence comes from Planctomycetota bacterium, assembly GCA_022563315.1. Taxonomy (GTDB): domain Bacteria; phylum Planctomycetota; class Phycisphaerae; order Phycisphaerales; family SM1A02; genus JADFNO01. Next base: position 10,939 of record JADFNO010000006.1, read on the forward strand.
GATCGACGGACGATTCGTTGGATTCAGTGCCGGGCAAGCCGGGAAAGCCGAACGCATATCGGTTGGGTTGCTGACCGAACAGGCGACGTTGACGGGCAAGCCGTAGTCGATCAAGTTGCTCTGTGGGCGCAGTCTCGCCGAGCATGAGCGCGAGATCGCTAAAGAATGCCTCGTCCGCAGCCTCGAGATCTTTGATCGTGCGATCCTGCGCATCCTTCATCCACAGTTGAATGTCGATCATGGCCATGCCGCTTCGATCGCCCTGGGCCCCATCGAAGAGCGCTTGGCGTTCTTCCTGTGCCTCTTGTGCTTGTTGCTTGGACTGTTCGGCGTACTTGGACCGGTACTCCTCATGAAGGAGTTGGATGACCGCTTGCTGTTCGTCGGTGAGACTGAGCTTCTCGGCGTAGCGATCAAGTTCGTGACCGCTGATCGCGACAGCCGCCCCAAGTGGTCGGCCAAACTGGTCTCGTGGCTGCTCGTGGGGCGGGTCCTGTGCGGTCGTCGCTTTAGTCTTGGACTCCGCCTCAGCAAGAGTCCTCTGACGGATTGCGCGCGGATCGCTGAGTTTCGCCGCAAGCTCCGGGCCCAGCTGCGCCTCCAATGAAGCGTTGGCAGACTCGTTCAGCTCCCGCCACCGCCCCGAAAAACTCTGGAGCTTCTCGGTATAGTCCCTCCACGCATCCTGATCGAAGGCGAAGTCGAACATCGAGCGGCCTTCGTTGTAGTCTTCGATGAACTTGATCATCTCGTCGGTAATGCGATCGTGGCTGCGCTGGTGGGTTTGCGCAGCGTCTGTGATCGCCAGTCGCTGATCCTCCGTGAGCTGCGTCAGACGCAACGCCGCGGCGATCCGCTTCTGTGCGGAGTTCGGATCGGCCGGGGCCATCGGATACGCCCGGCGGTAATAATTGTGGCGCAAATCGCGGGCGTTCTTCGGCGTTAAACGAGCGCGAACGCTCTTGAGTGTCTTGCGATTCAGATCAGCGATCGCTGTGGATTTCTCGGTCATGTTTTTCCCGAGGTCCGCCCAGATTGCTTGCATGGTTTCCATCATCTGCTGTGCGGATTCGGGGTCCGTCATGTCCAGATCGGTCATTCCCGCTGCCTCGAAGGCGTCGAGCATGTCCAAGGACATGGTAATGGTTGCTTCGTACAGCTTCTCGACTGCGGGCGTGAGTCGACGTTCATAGGAGGCAATGAGCGGATCGGAGTCCAAGAGCTCCTGGTCGGACAACTCCAGTTGAGCGTACATTTCACTCAGGTCGATGCGGGCTGCCTGCGAGCCGATGCCGCCTCCGCCCATTGCTCCATTGCGGTAGCGTTGCCGCGCTCGCGCCAGGCGCACCCTCGGCATAGCCGCGCGCTGGTCGTCGGTGAGCACCACATCCATTTGGTTGAACAGCCGACTATCCAGTTGTTCGATCTTCTTGAAGGCTCGCTTCATGTCCTTGAGCAGCCGCTCCGCCGTCTCTCGTTGCGGCATACTGAATCCACCGCCTCTCATCTCGACCGTCTGCTTGAGCAATTTGGCGATGTCGTCTTCACGCAGTTGGCGGAACGCTGCGCGATACTGCTCGTGTAACGGATCGATCGCAAGACGTTGGAACTCGTCGAGTTGAAGCCTCCGCGCGTAGCCCTCCAGATCTCGGCTGGAGATCGGGTCCGGCAGCATCCCGCTCGTCCCCTGGGCATGCGAATGAGTGGTCGCTGCGACCAACGGCACGATCATGACCAGCGCAGCAACATAGGATCGCAGCGCTTTACGACGCAAGATCAAGGCGAGACGTCTCATGTGCATTCCCTTCCTCCCGGATAGTTTGCACTCATTGTATCTACCGCAGCCGGACTACGCGCTACGCGCCGATGTATTTTGCGTAGATGGACCGGGCGGTTCCCAGATCGTCGGTGCCTTTGATGATGGCTCGGCCGTCGGGGAAAAGTGTCAGCTCCACCGGCTCGCCGTTCGCGCTGCGTTCGTTGGAGAACCGGCCGTGCATCAAATACGCGTTCTGTGTGAACGAGCCGTGCGGTGAGAGCTTTGCGGCCATCGCGGCCAGATCGAGCCGTTTGGGTTGTGACCCATCGGGGCCTGGGGTGATTTGCACGGCATCGCGCCCGCACAATGTCGTGACGGCCCCGCCGGCCCGGCCTTGGAGATACGCCCAATCGCCCCGCACGCAGCACGGGCAATCGTCCGAGTCCCGCGCGCCGCTGATATCCAGCGTTCGCTGTTGGTTTAACCACACGTCGATCGACAAGAGGGAACGATCGACTTTGTCCAGATTGCCCGTCAGGAGTTTGATTGCTTGAGCGCACTGATGGGCGGCGATGATCGCGACCGCCGCGCCCAGCACGCCTGCCGTATCACAGGTGGGGCTCGCCCCCGGCGGCGGCGCCTCAGGAAAGACGCAGCGCAGGCACGGCGTGGATTGCGCGGCAGACCATCGCACTAATGAGCGACCCGTTTCGGCGCGACACTGCGGATGCGGCAGAACCAAAAAGGACATCCCCGTCGTTCCCACCGCGCCGCCATAGACGTACGGCAGACCGTGCTTCACCGCCACATCGTTCAGCAGATACCGTGTCTCGAAATTGTCCAGCCCGTCGAGAATGACATCGACGCCTTCAACGTACCGCTCGGCATTGCGGGCGCTGAAGTCGTCAACATGTCCGTGAACGACGACCTGTGAGTTGATGCGAGCGAGCTTGTTCTTGGCGGCCTCGGCCTTGGGGATCATCTGGGCGACGTCGTCCTCGTCATAGAGCACTTGCCGCTGCAGGTTGGTCAGCTCGACGGTGTCGCGGTCGACAATGGACAGCGTGCCGACCCCAGCCCGGGCCAGGGCATCGGCGATCATGGTTCCCAGCGCTCCGCCGCCGACGATCAGTGCATGGGATTGGAGCAATCGTCGTTGCCCCGACTCGCCGATGTCGGGCAAGAGGATCTGACGGTGATATCGCTGCAATTCATCCACGATTCGGACTGCCGATTCTGTATAGCGCATCAGTGGCGAAGGAGAGCCCGGGTCCATCGTTTGACATCGAAGTCGTACACGCCGGTGTCATTGAACTGGGCGACGAGAGCGCCTTGGTCGATTCGTGCGCTGGTGAGGAAGACGCGTGTTCGGCCGGCCAGTCGTTGGGCCTGGGAAGCCACGAGGCGGCGCTGGTCGGGTGTGAAGCTGCGATCGCGAGCGCTGGCGTTGAAGAGATCCTCGAGTTGGGATTTGGCGGTGTCGGAGGGCCAGCCGGCGTCGACCAGCGCGCCGAGTCGGGCGAGCTGCAGTTGCAGCGCGCGAGCGCCGGTTTGCGGCAACTGACTGGAAACCCAATCGTAGAGGTTCATGGCCGGCCGATTCATGGTTCGGGCCCGGCTGGCTTGGGCGGCCATCGTGTCGAGCCGGCGTCTGAGCGCCGTTTGCGTCGACTCCGGCAACGCTCCGGCACCGAGTGCAGCGTTGATATCCCCAAGCAGCGACCCGTTGGCCCGTGGATTCTCGAGCATCGGCGGCAGCTCACTGAGGAATCGCTCAAACTCACGATCGGTCATCTCCGGGAGCGTCGGCTCGAAGCTGGTGAGCTGCCAGCGAACATAAGCGTCAACGAACGGATCACGGTCGGCACGGCGGATGAGATGTCTGCCCACGATCATCGGTGGCAGCGGCTGCTGCCCCCCCTGGTGGGCGAAATCAGCGTCCTGGCGGGGTAGTTGCTCCTCGGTCTTGGCCAGGCGGGCTTCATCGAGCAGCGTCTTGAGCACTGTAGCGAGGGTTGCCGCCGGCGATCTGGGCGGGGGCTGAGCGATCGCGGGCGCCGCCGCGAGCAGGCCTGCGGCGACGAGAACAGCCAATCGGCGGCGGTATTCGTCAAAAGGAACAAGCGCCATCGACCAATCGTATGCGCCCGCGCGGGCGGGGAACCGAAAGTCGCCGTCGCCATCCATGCGTCATCGGTCGGTCCGGATCCCGGCCAGGCGGTCGGACCACCGCTTGACATCGTCGCGGTCCACGCCGCTGGTTGAGAACGTCACGCGAACGGAGCCGTTGGCGAGGAAGGTGACTTCATTCACGAAGCGGCGTTTGAAGCCGACCAGTTGCTGCGCCTGTTGCACGACGAGGCGGCGGTGGTCGGAGGTGAAGCTCTTGTCATCGAGGCTGGCCGTGAAGTTGCGCGTCATCCTGGTCTTGATGGAGCGTGTGGACCAGCCGGCCCCGATGGTGGCTGCGCATCGAGCCAGCAGCCATTGGCGCGGGCGCGGGCCGGTCTCGCCGAGCTTGCGTTGCACCCATTGCGCGAACGATATGGCCGGTTCGTTGAACTGCGCCGTGATCGTCGTGCGACGATCGAGCTCGGCGATGTCCGCCTGCAACTGCTGCAAGCGCTGCGCGGGCAAAACAGCTGATTCGGCCAGCCGCTCCAAGGTGTCGATGATCTGCGGATCGGCCCGCGGATTCTGAACAAGGGCTGGGATGTTGTCCATGAAGTCGGCAAACTGTTGATCGTTGAACTCCGGCAGCGCTGGAGCGAAGCTGGTCAGTTGCCAGCGCACGTACGCGTCCACGAACGGATCGCGATGCGTCGGTTCGAGAATCGCCTGCGATAGATCCGCGTCCGGGATCTCACGATCGAATCGCTTCGCGAAGTCGGGGCTGAGCGTCGGGAGCTGTTGGTTCTTCTTCGCGTCAAGGGCTTCGCTGATCAGGAGGCGACGCGCCTCGCGAATGTGTTCGTGGTCGCGCGAGGATTCTGAAGTTGCGGCCGGCGGCGGGAAAGTTGTCGGCGCAAACGTGAGGTTGTGGGTCAGGATGACAAAGAACACGCAGGCCGGCGCAAACATCGTCGCTGGAAGTGGATCGTTGCGAACATGCGCCAAGATTGTCATGGCATCATCGTAACAGTGGCGCTGTTAACGCTTGCCTGACATCACATGAGAAAAAAAATCCGGCCGCCGCGTGACGAGCACGCTGGCGGCCGGGAAAGGGGGATCGTGGTTGGGCCCTCTTGGGCTGTGCAGGTAATTGTACCAGAAGAAGTCTACCAGGCAAAGTGAGCAAATGCTTTATTTGCGTCCGCCATTCTGTGAGTATTTTCACGGGTGGTCATGGCCTTGCCCTCCCCGCGGGCGGCGTCGTAGAGCTCCCTGGCCAGGCAGCGGTGCATGGGCTTGCCCTTTTCGGCCCGGGCGGCGGTAATAATCCACCTGAACGCTAAACTCTGCTGCCTACGGGCAGTTACGGCCATTGGGACCTGGTAATTGGCCCCGCCCACCCGCTTGGACCGCACTTCCACCCCCGGCTTGACGTTGCCGATGGCCTGGCGGAAGACCTCAATGGCCGTTTCGGGGGCTCCCTCGGGCTTTTCCTTGTCCAAACGGGCCTGGATATCGTCCAGGGCGGAGTAGACCACCCGTTGGGCGACGGCCTTCTTGCCACCGTGCATGATGCAGTTGATGAATCTCGACAGGACCTTGTCGCCGTAGCGGGGGTCGGGGCGAAGCTGCTGCTCGGATTTGGTGATTCTGCCTGACATATTCGATTCGATCTCCTGCGGCTCATCCGTCCCGCGTGAGGTCTTGCGGGCCCTTGTTCACCGCAGCGTCGCCGGTGGGGGCCGAAGCTGCGATTACTTGCCGTTTTTCTGCCCTAGTGCCTATTTCCCTTTTTTCGTCCCGTATTTGGATCGGCCCTGCTTTCGGCCTTCGACGCCGAGGCAATCGAGAGAGCCGCGGACGATATGGTACCGAACGCCGGGCAGGTCGCGGACACGACCCCCGCGGACGAGCACGATGGAGTGTTCCTGGAGGTTATGCCCCTCGCCGCCGATGTAGGCCGTGATTTCCTTGCCGTTGGACAGCCGAACGCGAGCGACCTTCCGCAGGGCGGAGTTGGGCTTCTTGGGCGTGACGGTTTTGACCTGAAGGCACACGCCCCGCTTCTGGGGGCTGGCGTCCAGGTCGCGCACCTTGCTCTTGCGCTTGGGGCTACGCCTGGGCTTGCGAACGAGCTGATTGATTGTCGGCATCGGAATGTGGGCCTCCAGAACACGCGAACCGCAGAGTTTAGCGGGGTGGTCAGGTCAAGGCAATGACGTACATGCAGCCCTACCACACCATGCGCAGGCCGCGGGGCGTGATGGCCCAATCCAGGCCGTCCCAGATGCAGGTGACGCGCTGGCGGGCGGATCGGCGGCCGGGGGCGTGGGCGCTGACCTCGGCGATGAGTGTCGCCTGTTCGTCGATTCGCTCGATCACGCGAAACCCCAGGTGCGTCGCCGGTTCTCGGGAGTGAGGGAACGGCTCATATGAGCTGCCGGGGGGATCGGATTCCCAGCGAGCCCACGCCACGGGGAATCCCCAGCCCACCAACGCCGACAGCACCCGCAGGCGAAACTCGCGCAGCGTGATCGGCAGAAGGTCGATTGGCGCTGCGTCAGCCTCATCGAGGAGAAAACGCTCAGCCGCATCGGCGAGTCGTGTGTGGTAGGCCGCCTCATACAGCGCCGCGTGCAGCCGAATCTCCCGCCGCGTCCAGGCGTTCGAGACGGGCGGCATGGTGACCACCGCCATGGCCGCAGCCCGAGCCGAATTCAGCTCGGCGGGCAGGTCAGCGCCGGGGCCGGGGATTGTCGACGCCCTAAGCGTCCACGGCGGCGCCGTTGGTCCGGACTGCCTCGCCGGCGGCGATTCACACCCGCCCGACAGGACCGCCAAACTAACACTGCTCAGCAAGCGGGTGACCAGCGACCAGCTCGCGGTCTGCCTCTGCTGCGGCAGGTGAGTCACTCATCGTCTCCATCATCGGCGCTCGGCCAAGGCTCGTCGGCCACCACCACCGCACTGACAACCCAATACCCATGATCTTCATCATCGGGTTTCTTGGGTCGAATGTCCTTGATCTGAAGCTCGATCGTGTGGGGCCCGGGCCCCAGCTCGGGAACGGGGATCATCACCGGCTCGACGACGAGTCCCGGGTGCCAGCCGCTGCGATCGAAATCGCTTGACCACAGTTCGCGTCCCTTGGTGGTGCTGCGCCCCGCCCAGGGGTTCATTCCTCGCAGGTCGCCGCCTCTTTCGGCCCATGGCCTCCACTGTGCCACCACCTCATCGTCGATGCGTAGTACATGGGTGCAACTGACGAACTCGTTTTCAGCCATGCCGTCAGTAGAGTGGCCGGTGGTGATGATGCGCAAGCGCGGGCGGGCCAAACCCCGCGGGACTACCACCGTCGCCCTGAGGCTCGGGTCGTCCGCGGTGACATGTTGGTCGTCGAAGAGGGGGACCGCGAACACCGGCCGGCGGTAGCCCACGCCTTGGCGCGCGTAGGTCAGCGTGGCCGAGATTTTCCATCCGGGTCGTTCGCTGTAGCTACTGATCTGGGCTTGTAATGTTTGGCGTCCGTACAGCAGCGGCGCGAGCGCCGTCACGTCCTGCTCGTAGTCGGCTCGCCCGCCGAAGCCGGTCACGAACCGCATCAGCTCGATGACGGTGGGCTCTTGCTGGGGGTCGTCAGCTGGGATCAGCACGCACAGGCTACCCAATCGCGTCCACGGATCGTTTGGGATGCGCCGGTCGCCGGCTTGGGTGTAGATTGGCTCGACGTGCACCCTCGCCACGATGCGTTGGGCGTCGGCTTGATCCGTCGGTGCCGGCGGCAGCGTCACCGTCCGCTGCACCGACTGTCCAGCGAAGCGGATGACATAGCCGTCGGCGTCCACCACCGCCGGCCGATCCTCATCCCAGGAGATATCGGCGGCATCGATGACGGTGATCGTCTGGTCTTGCGCGACGATGGGGGTCGAGGTGAGGCTCAGCAGAACCAGGGTTGTTAGCAGTGTGTTTTTCATCGCTTCAATGGACACACCCAGACGTCAAAATCGTCCCCGACGCCTCAATTTTCGTCGCCGGGCGGAGACTTGAATCGCTCCACGGCGGCCACGGCCAGCTGATCGCATCGTTCGTTCTGGGGATGGTTGTCGTGACCGCGTATCCAGTGGCAGGTCACGTCGAAAGTCTGCCGCAGCGCATCGAGCTGCTTCCAAAGCTCGAGGTTCAGGACGGGCTCGTTTCTCTTGCCGCGCCGCCAGCCCTTGGCCTTCCATTGGTCCATCCACTGCATCAAGCCGTTGCAGACGTATTGGCTGTCGGAGTAGAGTTCGACTCGGCATGGGCGATCCAGGGCCTTGAGGCCCTCGATGACGGCGGTCAGCTCCATGCGGTTGTTGGTGGTGGCGGGCTCGCCGCCGGCCTGCTCAATGACCTTGCCGCTGCCCGGATGTTCGAGGATGTAGGCCCAACCGCCGGGACCGGGGTTTCCGGAACACGCCCCGTCGGTATACAGCTTGATCGTCGCCGCTGACTCCTCCATCGCCGGCGATTGTAGAGAAGCCGAGCCGGGGCGTCGTCGGGGTCGCCAAAGGGCGATAGGATCGAACCCGACGTTGGACGCGGGCGTGATCGAGGCCTTCACGAGACGAGGATCAGTGCCGACGAATCTTTTGCGTATCGAAGTTCGCCCCAAGCCGGGCCAAGCCGACCCGGCTGGCGAGGCCGCATGCCGTCAGGCTCGATCGTTGGGGTTGTCAGATTCGCCTTCGCGTATTGACGCCGCCTCGATCTATCTGATCCAAGGGCCGATCGACGAGCGTCAGGCCCGGCGGCTTGCCGAGGAGCTGTTGGCCGATCCCGTGATGGAGGATGCGACGATCGGAGCATCGCCGGCACGCGGTGCGGCGATGGTGGAAGTTCATCCACGTCCGGGGGTAATGGATCCGAATGCCGAAGCGATTCAGTGCGCCGTGCAGTCGATGCTCGGGGTCGAGGTGCAGGTGCGTACAGGTCGCCGCTACGACATGCACGCGGTTGATAACGAAACCGCCGAGTTGGTAGCCAAACGATGTCTGGCCAATCCTGTCGTTCACGCGATTCATACTGAGCCATACCACCCGCAGGCATTTCCCACAGGCACGCCGCGTGAGTTGCGGATCGTCACGGTGCCGCTTGACGAGATGGATGATGAGTCGTTGCAGAAGCTTTCTCGTGAAGGGCATCTGTTCTTGAGCCTGGAGGAAATGAAGGCAATTCAGGCAGACTACCGCCGATTGGGGCGCGCGCCACGCGAGATCGAGTTGGAGACATTGGCGCAAACCTGGTCAGAGCATTGCGTACACAAAACGCTCAAGGCGACGATTCGATATCGAGACGAGACAGATGACAGCGACCCAAACCCACGCATTGCTATGCGTGGGCGTCCAGGGCATGAAATCAACTCCGACGGTTCGGTCACCATTCATAATCTGCTGAAATCAACGATCGTGGCGGCGACGAACGAGTTGATCGCAGACGGCCTCGACTGGTGTTTGTCGGTCTTCGTGGATAATGCGGGCATTATCGCGTTCGATGAGGAACATGCTGTTTGCTTCAAGGTCGAAACACATAACCACCCGTCAGCGATCGAACCCTATGGCGGGGCAGCAACGGGCATCGGAGGGTGTATTCGTGATGTGATCGGCACGGGATTGGCGGCGAAACCGATTGCCGCCACGGATATCTTTTGCGTCGCGCATCCTGATCACTGGCGCCAAAGCCCACGCCATGCACGGCGTGGGCTTTCGTCGGCGCAACACGATCTACCTGCGGGGTGTCTGCATCCGCGACGAATCCTGATGGAAATCGTTGCGGGAGTGCGCGACTACGGCAACCGCATGGGCATCCCCACCCTCAATGGCGCGGTGTGGTTCGATGACGACTACGTCGGCAATCCGTTGGTCTATTGTGGTTGCGTCGGCGTGATGCCGCGCGATCTCGTGAAGGGAGACCCGCATCCCGGCGATTCGATCATTGTCCTGGGTGGTCGAACCGGGCGCGACGGCATTCACGGGGCGACGTTTAGTTCAGCCGAGCTGACCGATGTTCACGCCGATGAGTTCAGCCATGCTGTGCAGATCGGCAACCCGATGACGGAAAAGAAATTGCTCGATGTCGTGCTTGCGGCTCGCGATCACGAAGATGGTTGTTTGTTCACCGCGATCACCGATTGTGGAGCCGGTGGGTTCTCCAGCGCCGTTGGTGAAATGGGCGAACAACTCGGTGCGGAGGTGAATCTTGAACAAGCGTCGTTGAAATACGAAGGACTCAGCCCAACGGAAATCTGGATCTCCGAAGCGCAGGAGCGAATGGTGCTGGCCGTGCCCCCGGAAAGGATTGAGAAGCTCCAAGCGGTCTGCGCGCTGCATGATGTTCAGATGTGCGAGCTGGGTACGTTCGGCACAGACGATCGGGAACTCGTGCTGCGCTACGACGGGACGGAAGTGGGCCGGCTTTCGATGGAGTTTTTGCACGAAGGCCTGCCGAAGACGACGCGCGACGCGGTGTGGTCTCCCCCGGCAAGCCGGGGGCTAAATAGCCCGCCGCTTGCGGCCGGTGAGGACCGCCCGTCCATCCGGGAAGCGCTGCTTGCGCTTCTCGCTCACCCCAACATTGCGTCGAAGCGCTGGATCATTCGCCAATACGATCACGAGGTGCAGGGCGCGTCAGCCGTGACGCCGTTGGTTGGCGCTGATGGCGAGGGACCGTCCGATGCGGCTGTGATTCTGCCCGTGTTGAATTCAAACCGTGGGTTGGCGATCGCCAACGGCTTGGCCACCGGCTTGCGCGATGATCCATACCTGATGGCCCTTGCTGCCGTCGATGAATGTGTGCGCAATCTTGTGTGTGTCGGCGCTGACCCGAGTCGAATCGCCATACTCGACAACTTCTGCTGGCCGAGCTGTGACGATCCGCAGGAACTCGGCGGTCTGGTTCGCGCCGCGGAAGGTTGTTACGACGCGGCGAAGGCGTACCGTACGCCGTTTATCTCCGGCAAGGATTCGCTGAACAATCAGTTTGCGACCGAGGACGGCCGGACAATCAAGATTCCGCCGACGCTTTTGATCTCGGGTATCGGGATCGTGGATGACGTGCGCAACTGTGTGACGATGGACTTCAAAGCTGCGGGCAACTCCGTCGTCGTGGTCGGTGCGACGCAGGAGTCATTGGTTGGATCACACTATGCGGAGGTGTACGGTTGCGCGGATAAGAACTTGCCGCGCGTTGATCTTGATCTGGGGCCACGCATCGCCGGTACGATGCACGCGCTGATCAAACGAGAACTCGTGGAATCGGTCCACGATTGTAGTGATGGCGGGCTTTTGGTTGCAATTGCTGAGATGTGCATTGCCGGCGGTCTTGGCGTGGCATTGGACTTGTCGCCACTCCCCGATTTGAGTCCCCAGACGTTGTTGTTCGCTGAATCGCCAAGCCGTTTCGTGATCGAAGTGTCGCCGAGTAATCTGCGCGCTGTCCAGTCGCAGCTTGCCGAGCTACCTTTTGCGGTTGTGGGTAAGACGCGAGGCGAGCGAACATTGGATATTGACGGGTTGGAGTGTGCCTGGCCGCTCGATAAGATATCGGGTGCGTGGTTGGGAACGCTCGATTGGTGACGCGTCGTGGCGTCGGGAGGCCGCCCGCTAAACGTGGAATTGATGTGTTGGCGCCGATCGCAACGTTTAGCGGCAGGGCCCCGCCCCGCGCGTTCTTTGTACGTAGGATGCGTTGCGATGATCTGTGCCTATCACGCTATCTTCTGTGCGTACGGATTCTGGTTGCCCAACGATCCGCGCGGATCGTGGTCGGATTGGGTTCGTTCCTGGGAACTATTCCGTTACGGGCGAGCAACAAAGGTCGCAACCCGACGATCGGTCGCCGGCGTGCCTCACGATGACCGACAACGTTCTGCTGCCAAGAGTGCGCTGCGGTATAGGCCTGTCGTTTTTACCGGCCGGCAGGCGCTGTCCGTCGCCAACGGATTTCGTCAGGCCGTAGACGACGCAAATTACTCCATTCATGCGTGCGCAATTTTACCGCAGCATATACACACCGTGATCGGCCGCGACGGTCGATCGGTCGAGCAGATCGTGTCTCATCTAAAACGTGCAGCTTCGCGCCGGTTACGCGAGGACGGAATCCACCCGCTTCAGGATCATGGTGGGAAGGACGGAACGCTTCCTTCCCCCTGGGCACGCAAATGCTGGAAGGTATTCATCGATCGTGACTGCGACCTCGACCGGGCCATTTCGTACGTTCAGCAGAACCCGATCAAGGAAGGACTTCGCGCCCAAACATGGTCGTTTGTTACCTCACGGCGTCCGGAGGCCGCCCGCTAAACGTGGGTGCGATGGATGCGTGTCGTTTTCAACGTTTAGCGGCGGGGGCCCCGCCCCGCGCGTTGTGCGCGCAGATGTCCGAACGCGCCTAGACTTCCATCATTCGTGCCAAATGCCTAACGCCTTGATCATCACGACGGCCGGGATCAACTGCGACCGCGAGTTGGCGCACGCATTCACGCTGGCGGGCGCGCGTGTCGAATCGATTCACCTCAATCGGCTGTTGGACGACCCAGCCCTCATCGATCGTTTTCAATTGATCGGCCTCCCGGGGGGGTTCAGCTACGGCGACGCGATCGCAGCGGGTCGCATCATGGCCGCGCTGATGCGGCAGCGGTTGTACCCCGCGCTGGTGCGAGCGGTCGAGCGCGGCGTCCCCATCATCGCGCCGTGTAACGGGTTTCAGATTGCGGTGCAGATCGGATTATTGCCTGGGCCTGCTCCCGGTGAACCGTGGCCGGAGACGGCGCCGAAGCCGAGCATTGCGTTGGCGCAAAACGCCTCGGCGCGGTTCGTCGATCGATGGTGTCGGGTTGAGCTGCTCGCTGAGAGTTGCTGTGTGTGGACGCACGGGCTCGATCCCGCCGACGAAACACGCCTGCTGCCGGTCGCGCACGGCGAGGGTCGATTCATCGGAGAGTCTGATACGTTGATTCAACGGCTCGCAGATGCCGGGCAGATCGCGGTGCGCTTCGCGCCGGACGACAACCCCAACGGCTCAGCAGGTGACATCGCCGGGATATGCGATGCATCGGGTCTCGTGCTCGGGCTGATGCCGCACCCCGAGCGATACACGCGGTGGACGCACCATCCGCGCTGGACACGGCTGGCACAGTCAAAGCTCGACGAAAAGCCGCTGGGGTTGGCCATGTTCCACAATGCCGTCGCCCACGCTACGCAGGCGGCTACGGTTTGACGCAAATCGCTGTTCCTGTATCGATGGCGATACCATGTTGGTTCATGGGTCAGTTCCTCAGCAACAAGTACCTCAAGTTCCGCTCGGCCATGCAGGGCGGGCTCATCGACGTTGACAAAAAGTGCGATCAGTGCGGATACATCCTGCGCGGCTTGCGATATGGCGGCGCGTGTCCGGAATGCGGTACGTCGATCGTCCTGCGGTCCGATCCGAACCTCGCATTCCACGAGATGCCGTTGCCGCTGATCAAGCAGTTTCGGATCAATTCGTGGATTGCAACGTTCTCGGCAGCGGGATTCGTCGGCCTGCTCGTCTTTGGCCGCGGTCTTGTGGGGTCCGCAGTGGGTTTGGCCGTACCTATTTTGGGACTCATCGGCGTCTGGATCTATGCGGTGTGGCGATTAACCCCGGTGCTCGACCAACCGCAGGCCGCCGCCCATGGATTCTCGCGCGAGGGTCGGCTTCGCCTGGCCGCGCGTTGGCTGCAATTCGGATGGGTTCTGGCCGCGCTGTCGATACCATCGAGCGTTCTCTTTTCACGATCACCGTTCGGCTTCGGGCTGTTCACAACCCTGTTCTTCGTTGGTCTTGGGCTCGGCTTGCTCGGCCTGGTGTGCTTCGTCATGTTCCTTCGTCGGTTTGCCGGTTGGGTGGGTGACGACTTCGCCGAGCGGGCGTTCAATATGGCGGTGTGGGGGAACATGATCGCCATTCCACTTGCCTTCGTGTTGGCGAATATGATCTTCAGTCTTGCACCCTTCCTGATTCTCATTGTTCTCGTGTTTGTGTTGCCGGTCGCGGCGCTTCTCCTGGTGTCGTTACTGGCGTTTCCCATCGGGTTGCTGTCGTTGAGCCGTTCCGTGGATTGGTCTGTTGTTCATTCACGCCGTGAGGCTGAGCGCGCGCGCGCATTGCGTGAGAAGATGGCGCCTCGTCCTGCCCCGCTGCCGGAACCCCCAGCGCAGATCGAATTGGCTGCATCACCTGAGCATCACTCCACGCCGGTCGATCCGGTGCCGGAGAAAGACGCATGAGCGATCGAGCGCTGCGTTGTGCGGTCGTTGGCGTGGGGCGAATGGGGGCGCATCATGCGCGCGTTTACAGCGAAATTGAAGGAGCGGAGTTGGTGGCCGTGGTCGACCCGGACCCGGCGCGGCGCACCTTTGCCAGCGAGAAGTGGGGGGTCGAGCCGTTGCCCACAATCGAGATTCTTCTGGAAAAGGGCATCGACGCGGTGAGCATCGCCGCCCCGACGGTTCATCACCGGGCGCTGGCTGAACCGCTACTGGAGGCGAACGTGGCTTGCCTGATCGAAAAGCCCTTGGCCGCGGACGAAGCCGAAGCCGAGGCGATTGCCCGTGCCGCCGAGCGCAGCCAGGCTGTACTCCAGGTCGGGCACATTGTTCGGTACGACCCCGTGACGCGAGCGGTGTGTCAATTGAGCGACCTCAATCCCAGGTTCATAGCGATGGAGCGCGTGAGTCCGATGACTTTTCGTAGTGTGGATGTCGGGGTCGTGCTGGACATGATGATTCACGACATCGACGTGCTGCTGATGCTGCTCGGCGCTGAGCCGCAAGAAGTGCAAGCCAACGCGGTGTCGGTGTTCGGCGAAGCAGAGGATGTGTGCAACGCTCGGCTGACGTTTCCACCCGGGCCGGACGGGATAAGCTGTGTGGCCAACGTCACCGCCAGTCGTTTGGCGCTGAAGACCGAGCGCAAGATGCGCATTATCAGCGAAGCGTCGTATGTGTCCGCTGATTTCGTGAAAGGAAGCGGCACCGTGGTTCGCAAGACGGCCAATGCCGAGCAACTGGCCAGTGTGCGGCGCAGACTCAAGGCCGGCGAGGACCTTTCCCAGCTTGATTATCTTGGGCTCGTTCAGGTGGAGCCGTTGGCGGTCGAGGACGGGGAGCCGCTGCGACTCCAGATCGAGGACTTTCTGGCGGCGGTGCGCGGCGGTCATCGCCCGGCCGTGGACGTCCATGCGGGCTTTGCCGCGGTGCGGACGGCCAGTCGGATTATGGCCACGGCTCGGGAGGCGGGGGCGAAAATGATCTGACCGGCATACAAGCGATGAGCCGCAGAAAACTCTGCGGCTCACCGGGCGCGACAAGTCAAGAATTCAACTTCCCGATCAGCCGACGATGTTCACGCCGAGCTTGTTTGGACTCAGCATGCTGATTCGATTGATCAGATCCTTCGTGTCGTTCGCGGCCAGCGTGCCCCCCTTGACAAGGTTCGCCAAGCCCGACGGACCGTCATCCGCCAATCGTTGCATGAGCTTGTGTGCGATCTCCTCCAGGTTCATTTGCTGATAGGCCTGTGACGAGCGTTTGACCGCGGCGTCCCGTTCGCCCGGCGCTCCATTGCGGTTATCGTGATCCGACAGCCGCTTCATCGCCTCGCGGACGAACTGGTCCAGCTTCGCGTTGGGACTCATGGCGATGTGATCCAGCAACATGTTCCGGATCTGTGCCGCCAACTCCCGCCGACTGAGAGTGCCGTCGTGGTTGCGATCAAGGCGATCAAAGGTTGGCGTTGATGGAACCACCTTCGGCGGGGCGATCGTGCTGCCGTCGTTCCGATCGAGATTGTCAATGACCGGTTCGGCGATCGCGGTCGCGTTGGCGCCGATCTCAACTGGGTCACCGGTCTTACTGACCGGGCCGTAGTCGACCGGTGTTTTCAGATGAGCCGGCGGTTCGGCCAGCGCAGAGGGACTCGGCTGCTGCGGGCTCGCCACGTCGCCATGTGGCTCTTGGCGTGGCGGCGATCCCCCGCTGGTAAGCTTCGCCAGCAGCATGAGAAGGTCGTTGACGCCGACGATGCCGTTTCCGTCGAAGTCATAGGGAGAATCCTTCTCGCCCCAAGCTGCGAGCAGGGCGTCGAGGGGGTTGAGGGGCTCGACGGGGTCGGACCGCGAGTCGTTCGGACGCGAAGGATCGCTCAGCCGCGGTTCGGCCGGCGCTCGGACGCTCGGCAGGGACGGGTCCGCTACGTCGCCATGGGGCTCTTGGGGTTGCTGCGTTCGCACGCCGGCAAGCTTCGCCAGCAGCCCGCCGAGGCGGTTGACCGGCTTCGCCGGCCCTGGGTCCGAGACGACCGGCTTTCCGGTCACCGCCTGTGCCGATGATTTCAAATCAACGCCCGGCCCGACGATTCGCCTGGGAGTTGGATTCGTCGTCCCGGTCCGGTCGGGTTGGATAGTCCGCGGCATCGGAACGATCGTCGGCGCCCTCATGACCTGCGGATTCGTGCGTACGTCGGAAATATTCTTCCCGAGCGTTGAACTCAAATCAGTTAACGTAACGGGCTTTGAAACTAAGTCAGTCAACGTGCGCCCGTCGGTCGAGACGGGGGCCTTCGGATTCAATTGGGCTGACCGGGCTGAGGTCAACTGAGCGCGAGTGAGATGCAGACGATCGGCTGCGGCGTTGACATCGATTTGCATACCGAGACTCCTTGTGTGCTGTTTTGGACATCGGGCAAATCCCGCGCCGCATACCGAAATCGGCTTATCTATCGGCACAGGTGCTTGTTATGGGACAGCGCTCGCGGCGCGGGGCAGTAATTGCGCCACGTCGTGCAAGGACTGCACCACAACCGTGCGCAGGATCAGTCAGCTGGCCCAGCCGGTCGATCGCGGTCGAGGTGGCAGTGGAGGCTGCGCGGCCGCTCGGCCGGCAAGGTCGGCCTCAGCCGCCCCGCGGCCACGAAAGCCCCAGGCGATCACATAGATCTCCGTCGACTTGTGCCGTGACGCCTTGGGCACGAATCCCTTGACCTTCTCAAACAGCATCCGACACCGAGCGAGCAGTTCGGCGTACGACTCGCCTTCGAGAACTTTCATGGCCAGGCGCCCGCCTTCGGCCAGCAAATCCCCGCAGCGATCCAGCACAGCATGACACAGCCGCGCCGAGGCGAAATGATCGGCCGTGTGGTCTCCGGAAGTATCCGGGGCCATATCCGAAAGGATGACATCAAACCGCTTCCCCGAAGCCGGACCTGACGAATCCGCCGCCCCGGCGGACGAGGAAGGTCCGGGTCGTCTGTTCTCCGCCAAGTAACGCAGTAGCCGCTCGGTCTCGACCTCCTCCAAGTCAGCGTGTACGCATCGGACATTGTCCAGCTCGAACACGTGATCGATCGGCCTGCGGTCGATGCCGACGACGAGGCCGTGCGGCCCGACGCGCTTTGACGCCACCTGCAGCCACGACCCCGGCGCCGCCCCGCAATCCAGCACGCAATCGCCGCGTCGGAGCACCCCCTTGCGCGTATCGATCTCGATGAGCTTGTAGGCGGCCCTCGAAAGGTAGCCTTCGCGCTTGGCCTCGCGAAAGTAATGGTCGTGCAGTTCCCGAGCCATCTCCATCAGGGTACGCTTGATGGACCGTGGCTGCCGCTCCGAACCAGCCCGTCCGTCTCAGGCAGTGTCCGCAGTGTCGATACGACATCTCGGGCCTGCCCGCCGCCCACCGTTGTCCGGAATGTGGATTCGCCTACGACGAATCGATGCTCGTGCTGGAAGGTTGGCATATACCTGGCTTGGCATCATTGCCGCGATTCTTGGTTCTCTACGGAACACCGTTTGCGATTGTGCTCTTGATGATTCGCGGGATTTTCGGCTGGTCGTGGTTACTGCTCGGCATGATCACCGTGGTTGCAATCGGAGTTGTCTTCGGCCTACACCTTTATGTCCGTTACCGCGATGAGTCCGCCAGTCGCGCGTTAGTGAGATATTTGATCAGTACCGATGGAGTCGCTCGCTGGGGTGGCCCCACTCATCCCTGGCGGGAGTATTCTCATCTGATGTTGCTCCCGGATGGGAACACCGCTTGGCGTTTGCACCTGTACCCGGCTTGGTGGAGGCTGTACGGGCCGCCGGTTGTGAACGCTCGTTTGGAATGTTCGGATAAGGAAGCCGACGCGATTCGCGCCGAGATTCAACAGCGCATCAATGCGGCCCGCACCGCAGACGCCGAGGCCCGCGCCACAGCGCGCGGCGAACAGCGTCGTTGGTGGTGAGATTCAATAGCGTCCGGTGGCCGCCCGCTAAACGTGGGGGCGTAGGATTGGTGCCGATTGCAACGTTTAGCGGCGGGGCTCCGCCCCGCGCGATCGGGCGCACGTGTAGCACTACGGCGTCCGGTGGCCGCCCGCTAAACGTGGGAATGTCAGGTGCGACTCGGCCTCGCTGAACTCGCAAGCACCTTACGGAAAAATAGCCGTCCCGATGTCGGTCGGGTCGGCGACGACGGCGATTTTGATATTTCCATCCTCGGTGCGCAGCGTGATGGCGTTGCCGCCGTTGTTGAGCGCCGCTTGAAGCCTGCCTTTTCGGCGATTGGGGGCAATCGTGAACTTCCCGTAGCTGATGTGATGATCGACTTTGCCGCCGACGGCAATGCAATCGAAGATTCCCGTCGACTCACCGCGCACGCGGTACTCGATGTCGCCTTCGCTGTTGATAATCGTCACTTTGCGGCGCATGGCGAGATTGGTCATGATGCGCACGTCGCCTCGCCGGTTGGCGATGTCGACCACGCCTTCGATGTTGATGGCGACGACGTCGCCGCGCTCGGTCCGCACGAACACGCCGTCCACCGCCGGCACGTCGATCCGCAGGTCGGCCCGCTGGAAGTGCGGCTCGCCGTGCGTGGTCCAGAGGCGGACCCGCAACACCTGGCCGAGCTGCCCGGGCACGACTTCCGCCCGATAGCCGATCTCGGCCAGCGACGCCTCCGCCTCCTCCTGGCGTGGTGGGCCGTGCATGGCCACTCGCCGAACCGTGATTGTGGCAACCTCCAGTTCTTCATCGACGTTGATGATCACATCGCCGCCGAACGACTCGACATCGATCGCCACCGGCAGCGCGACCTCGATGACCTGCGGTTCGTCTGTCTGCTGCACGTAGGTGAGTCGCTGGATGTCAAACAGGTTGCGCGAGGACGAGGCCCGCCCCCCGCAGCCGCTGAGGATCGACAGTCCCACGAGAATCAACAAACCGTCTCTGATCGTGCGCATGGCAGGGTCCTTCGTGTGAGTATGACATCGGTGAACGTTCGTGGATTGTATCGGCGGGATCGGGCAGGTGTGTGTGGATTTGCCGGGTGATTTGAACTTCCTCGCAGGCTATGCTGCTGCCGGACGTCTAGCCCACTCCTCGTCTTCTTACGTAATCCCTAATCCCTAATCCCTCTCTTTCCCCATGACACCGTACGCCCAAGCGATCTGGTCCGGTCTGGAGTTTCGCAAATCCATGATGCTGCGCAACGTCGAGCCGCTTGACGACCAGCAAATGCGCTGGTTGCCCGGACCCGAGCGCAAGCCCATCGCCTGGCAGCTATGGCACATTGCCGAGGTCGAGGATAACTGGGTGCGGTCGATCGTGACTGATGAACCGCTGCGCTTTCCATTTGATGTGCAAGTTCGGGCCGCGGGGGAAGACGACTACCCAACGAAGCAACAGCTGCTGGATTACTTCCATGAAGTGCGCGAGATCTCCAAGCGTCGCCTTGCCTCGGCTGGTGAATCCGAGTTCGCTCGTCAAGTCGAGGATCCGGACTTCGGCACGTGTACCGTCCTGGATATCTGGTCCGGCGTCGTGACGAGCTTCGCCTGGCATTCCGGGCAGATCGCGCTCACCGCAAAACTGCTTCCCGATACGCCGGTCATGCCGATGAAATTTGACTATTGGAAATCAAAGAAGTGGCAGCAGAACGTTTAGCCGCGACCCAAAGGGGAGCGCTTCTGCCCAGGACCAAAGGAGTATGCAATGACTCGCCAGGAGATGTTGTCGGAATATATTCTTTCGACCAAGTCGTTCTTTGTGCGGTTCGTCAACGGGTTCGAGGATTCGACGCGCACGACGCAAGCTGAGAATCTGCCGAATCATGTTGCCTGGTGTTTGGGGCATTGCGCGCTGACGATGAATCGCGCGGCCGAGCGGTTTGACCACAAGCCTCTCCCTGAAATTGACTTTGTCATGGGCGATGGCACAAACGGTGATTCGTCGCGTTTCGATACGGAGTCAGTGTGCTTTGATTCAACGCCCAAGCCCGATCCATCCAACTACCCGACATTGCAACGCGCGAAAGGAATCTACGAAGCCGCCTGCGACCGATTCGCCCAAGCCGTGCGCAATACGAGTGACGCGAAGCTCGATGAGATGATTCCTTTCCATGGCAGCGAGTTGCCGTTGTACACGCTGATCATGCGTCTCTGTTTTCACAACGGCGCTCATGCCGGCCAAATCCTCGACCTTCGCCGATCGCTGAATATGCCACGGGTTATCAAGTGAGAGCGAGATCAGAAAGAACAACGATCTCCTTCCCAATGAGGAATCTGACGAGCCATTTGCTGGAGCAGGCATCATGCCCCTACACCGATCCGTATCCAACCGAATGATCGGCGGCGTCTGCGGCGGAATCGCCCACGCATTGGACTGGGATCCTACCCTCGTGCGCGTCCTCTACGTGCTCGTGTCGATCCTCTCCGCCGCTTTCCCGGGGTTTCTCGTCTACATCATTCTGTGGATCATCATGCCCTCGGCGTACGACTACTAGCCCGTAGCCGCCCCATCTCACGGCATTCGCTCTGTCCAACTCAACTTGATACACTCCCATCGTTCGCGCGGGGCGCCCCCGGAAATCTTCCTACGATTTCTTGGAAGCTGAGATGCACCCGTGGAACCTGATCCGGTTCGTACCGGCGTAGGGATCGCGGACCATCACTTCCCTAGAGCCGGGCGATCGCTATTTCTCCTAAAGGAGGCTCGCCCATGATCCAGTCCAAAGATACTCAACCGAACAACGACCGCTTTGGTCGTCCATTACTGGGGGCAGACAATCCCTCGTCTACGGCGCAAGGCACCACCCTCGGAAGTTTTGCCAACCCGACCGCGATTGGCGGCCCCTTGACGTTCTCGTCGCCCGACACTCCCGGCATGCCCGCGCCATCTCCCCTCACCGCCTGGGATTTTCTCCCCCCCGGCGCAGAATCCGACAAGTCTTCCTCCGTGCCTTTGTGCCTTCGTGCCTCCGTGCCTTCCCCTATCACGCAACTGGAGCACGCGCGGCTCGGCATTATCACGGATCAAATGAACCGCGTGGCCGAGCGCGAGACTCACCTGACGGCCCAACAGGTGCGCGATGAAGTCGCCGCCGGCCGTATGATCATCCCCGCCAATACGGTGCATCTGTCGTACAAGCTCGATCCGATGTGTATCGGCAGGGCGTCGCGCACGAAAATCAACGCCAACATGGGCGCATCGCCCGTCTCCTCTGGCACCGATGAAGAATTAGAGAAACTCGAATGGGCGGTGCGATGGGGCGCAAGTACGGCCATGGATTTGTCAACTGGGGGTGATCTCGATGCGTGTCGCGAGGCGATCATTCAAAATGCGACGGTTCCCATCGGGACGGTGCCGATCTATTCCATGATCATTGGGCGCAAGCTTGAGGATCTAAATGCTGAAATCATCCTTGCGGAGATAGAACATCAGGCCAAGCAGGGCGTTGACTATATGACGGTACACGCGGGTGTGCTGCGCGAACATCTTCCGCTGGTGAAGAAAAGGCTCATCGGGATCGTCTCGCGCGGCGGTGCGCTGCTGGCCAAATGGATGCTGCACCACAATAGACAAAACCCCATGTACGAATTGTGGGACGACATCTGCGCGATCATGCGCCAATACGATGTCTCGTTCTCCATCGGCGATGGATTACGGCCGGGCGGTTTGGCGGATGCCACCGATGATGCGCAGCTTGCGGAGCTCGAAACGATCGGCGAGCTCACCGAGCGCGCGTGGGCGCACGGCGTACAAGTCATGGTTGAAGGGCCCGGCCACGTGCCGTTTGATCAGATAGAATATAATATGAAGTTGGAGCGCCGACTCTGTCACGGCGCGCCGTTTTACGTGCTCGGCCCGCTCGTGACTGATGTTTTCCCGGGTTATGACCACATCACAAGCTGTATTGGCGCTACGGCGGCGGCGTATCACGGCGCTTCGATGCTTTGTTACGTTACGCCCAAGGAACATCTGGGGCTGCCAAAGAAAGATGATGTCAAGCAGGGGTGTATCGCGTACAAGATCGCTGCTCATGCTGCGGACGTCGCCTTGGGCATTCCGGCGTCGCGCGATTGGGATGATGAGTTGACCAAGGCCCGAGCTGCGCTGAATTGGCAGCAGCACTTTGATCTTTCATTCGATCCCGATACCGCTCGCGCGCTTCATGATGAAGATCTCGATGTTGATACGGAGTTCTGCGCGATGTGCGGGCACGATTGGTGTTCGGTCCGCATCTCCAAGGAGATTCAGGAGTTCGTTTCCGGCAAGGATCAGCAGTATGCGTGGGAGAACGCCAAGGTTTCCGCCGCGCTGACGATCGAGCAGAAAGAGATTCTTCAGAATCGAGGCGTCTTGAGCCCGAAACAGATTCATGCGCTGGCGACGAAAACCAACCGCACGATGACCGGCGCGGCCGCTTCAGCGGCCAGCGACTCTTCAGGCCCCGCCAAACTCTCATGTCACTCCGACTACGTCGATGACGAGTCGGCGAAGAAGATGCAGGAAGACGCCGCAATTTAGCCGCGCCGCATCTTCATTTAGCCGCGCCGCTTGCGGCGCGCTCTTCGCGAATGGCACACTCCCCCCCCGAAGAGCGCGGGGCAAGCCCCACGGCTAAATGCGACCGAATGAAGTAGACTTCGACGATCGTGATCCTGGCGTTTCACAGTATCTTCACGACCTACGGAACGTGGCTTCCCAACGAGCCGCGCGGCTCATGGTCAACCTTCGTTGCCTCATGGGAGCTCTACCGGTTCGGCAAGGCGACAACCGTCAACACGAGGCGATCCGTCGCTGCAAATACGTATGATCGAAACACAAAGACACAGATGCAGCGGGTGCTGAAATATCCGCCGGTGCGATTCACCGGCAACCAAGCACGCACAGTCGCAATGGCGTTCACCGAGACGCCATATACGCTGCACGCTGTCGCGGTCATGCCCAGTCACGTTCACATGGTTCTCGGCTATACGCGACGAGACATACGGCGCGCGATCGGACATATCAAGTCGCAAGCGACTCGGGCGCTGCGGACACAGGGATGGTTCGCTGCGCAGTCGCCGTGGACAGATCACGGCTGGAATGTGTATCTGAATACCGATCACGATGTACAGAGAGCGATTGACTACGTTTACGAGAACCCTCTGCGTGAAGGTTTACGACAACAACGCTGGTCGTTCATTACTCCATATGCCCCAGCGTCCGCCATGTAGCCGCGTTGCATCCTAATTTAGCCGCGTCGCTTGCGACGCGCTCTTTGTGTACGGCGAACGGCGCGCACACCCCCCGAAGAGCGCGGGGCAAGCCCCACGGCTAAATGGGGAGATGAGAATTACGCGCTTTGACCTCCTGGGGAGCTCGTGCGACCATGGACGTATGTTGAGAATACACAAAACCAACTATTGGACGCTTGTACTTCTCGTAACCAGCTGCGCGCAGCCTCAGCATCCGAATCTCAATAGCACGCTGTGGGCGCTGACGAGCGCGGAATACGAAGCTGCGACGCGAACCGTGTACGAAAGCGCTGCGCGAACGTTGGCTGAGGCCAAAGCGGACCTGACCTGGACCGCGGCGCTGGAACAGAGACAAGACCTCAACGATCCGAAGGTTCAGGAGACGCTCAAGCCGGCGGTTATTCTGGATATCGATGAAACGGTGCTGAATAACGCACCGTACTTTGCACGAATTATTCGTGATGAGAAGCGTGTCGCAACGGGCACCTGGGATGCGTGGGTGGCGGAGCATCGCGCAAAGGCGCTTGCTGGCGTCATTGACTATGTCCGCGAAGCGAAACGCCAAGGGATCGCTGTCGTATATCTGACCAACCGCGCGTGTCGAAAGCGCCCCGGCAGTGATGCGTCTTGCCCGCAGCGCAGCGATACGATCGCGAATTTGCAAGAGGTGGGATTGCCGGCGCTTGGGCCGGATGATCTGGTCTTGTTGCGCAACCAACAGCCGGGCTGGGACCGAGATAAAGGTAAACGCCGAGCGTTCGTGTGCGAGAACTACCGCATCCTCCAAATCTTCGGCGACAACCTCGGCGACTTCGCCCCCGCCCCCGGAAATAGAGATTCGACGCCCACACCTGATCAGCGTCGAGCCATGATTGCCCAATACCATGACAAGTGGGGCTCAAAGTGGTTCATGCTCCCCAACCCAATGTACGGCCCCTGGCTCAACATCCTCGGCGATGAGCCCGAGGCGTATCTTGAGTGATCGATCAGAGCCGACCGCTGTGCGGGCGGATCGCGACCACAGGTCGCGGCTCGGTTATACTGATCGCATGTCAGTTAATCCGCTTGCGTATCACATCACGTTCGGGACGTACGGCACGCGCTTGCACGGCGATCCGCGCGGAACGGTGGATCGAAAAGCGAACAAGCCCGGCGATCCGATCATCGGCGCGGAACCCGATTGGGAGCGTATGGAACGATCATCTCTGAGGTTCCCAGCAATGCTTTTGACTACCGAAAATCGCTCGTTCATCGAGTTTGTCGTGCCGTCGTTATGTGATCGTGGTGGATGGGAGCTTCATGTGTGTGCAGCGAAGCCGGATCACGTGCATGTGCTGTTGGCGACGTCTCGAGAGGCAAAGCCGGTGCGCCGATGGTTGAAGACGTGGCTTTCGCAAGCGCTCAACGAGTGCCTGGGATCAGAGCCGCCCGCTGTGCGGGCGGACCGCGACCACAGGTCGCGGCTCGGTAACGAGGGGCTCGGTAACGAGGGTGGTGAGGATCGAAATCGCTCTTGGTGGTCCAAGGGCGGCAGCATCAAATGGGTGTGGGACGAGAAGTACTTTGACAACGTATACGACTACATTGTGCGCCAGCGGATCACCGTTTATTCGATCGACTAGCGCCCAACTTCGCCCATCAGAGTCTGCGGCTGTGTCGGCGGTGGGCGGGTACCCCGGCGGTGCTGCCATAGTCGGCCAATCTGACGTTAGGCGGAGCTTCTATTAAGCGCCGCGTGCAGTATTCTCCGAGCGCTTCTTGCAATTCTCCACTAACTCCGCGCGGCTATGTACGTCGTGTTCCTTGTAGATTTTTTTGACGTGAGCGTGGACGGTGCCGTAGGCGACGCTCATGCGTTTGGCGATCTGTTTGTACATCAGACCTTCCAGTAGGCCCGCGAGGACTTCTTGTCGGCGTGGGGCTGGGCGGGAGTGGGGGACGTACGCCTTTTTGCGTATGTAGGGCGCTTCTTCGAGCGGGCGTTTGACTTCGCAACCGTAGAGCAATCCGCCGGAGATGTGGGTGATGAAGTCGTTCCATCCGGTGCGGCCGGTGAGGGTTGTGTAGCGAACGCGCCAACAGTGATGGCAGGCAAAGCTGCGCGGGCCGGTGGCTTTGATGGGGTCGGAGAGGCCCGGATGCCAGGTTCCGGAGAGGCGGAGTTTTGGGGTGTTGTTGGTGGGAGAAATACCCGGACCTTCGCAAGGCTCAGGTCCGGCTTCGGGGGCGACTTCGAATCCTTGATCGATACCCACAGCCTGCGGGAGGGTCCAAACGCATTGCGGGCCGAAGAGGCGTGTGACTTGTCGGTTGCAGGGGGAATGAGTGCCGTCGGGGTTGAATCGTCCCGGGCAGATGAACTTCCAGCCACGTTGTCGCAGTTTGCCACGATAGTTACGCCAAATCGGGGTGCGCGTGACGATCAGCTCGTAGTTCTTGGGAATCCGCTGCCAGAGTGTTTGCCACAGCGTTCCCCAGATTCGATCGGGCGCTTGACCTCGATTGGCGTTGGGGTCGATTGGTGATGGGCAGTAGACGATTGGCACCGGTTTGCCGCGCTTGCCGTGTGAATGGGCGGAGTCGTATCGTGCTCGGAGGATGCCTTCGGCGATCCATCTTCGTATGGATTCCTCGTGTCGGCCGAGCCTGGCGGCGGCGCGGGTCCAATCAATGCCGGGCCAGGGGATCATGACAGGCTTGCAGAGGTCGCGAATGACGGAGCCGGTGAGGATGACGTCGTGTTCAAGCCGTTGTTGGATAGCGCGAGATGGGTCGATGGCGCAGCGATAGTCGTTGATGCGGGTGTCCGAAGCGCGAATGCAGAGGCACCACGGGCGCATCGGACGAGTGAGGGCGGGTGTCAGACGTCGCCGGGCGCGATTGGCGGCTTCGAGCCGGTCACGGCGGACACGGCGGCTGATGCGGTTCCATGCTTCGAGCAAATTACAGTCGATCTGGTCCATAGAAAAGGCGTCCTTCCATAGAGGGACGAACGGCACGTTCGGCGCGCGCAGGATTGACCGCGGCCTAAGAGCACGCGAAGATCATGCGTGATGTTCGACGTTAGCGAACCGCATAGAGGCCGCGTGACGCTTTGGGCCAAGCTTGCGGGTTTACGCTGTGACTACGCGGCCGATTGCTGCGAGCCGGTGTCTTGTTGAGTTGCCGGCGGTGTTTTGGCGGCTTTAGAGGCCGTTGGCGCGGCGTTGGGAGGTGTCGCGGTCTGCGGCGCCGGAGCTGGTTTCTCAGGAGACGCTGGCGCCTCACGTTTGGAGGTTGGAGCGGGCCCATCGGCGGCGGTCGGTTCATCCGGCGCCTTAGCGAGCGGATCAAGTACGACCGGCACGCCCGTTCCGATCAGCGCTTCCACCTCAGTGAGGAACTCATCAAGACACACCTGGAACTGTTGACGCGCCCAACCTTCGGTGACGGACGACAACGGCACGGTTTCGAGGACGACGGCTTCGCGTCGCTCTGTGAACGGATGGTGCAATTGGAATGAAGCAGTGACTTCAGCCGGCCCCCTGCGCCTGAAGAACAAGTCGATGAACATCTCTTTGCTCAGCGAGAACCGGAAGGGCCGAATCTTGTCGCATCCCTTCATCGCGACCGCGGTAAAGCCGCCACTGGTGACGAAGCTCTTGAGATCTTCAAAGGCAGGCATGATCTCCGCCTGCACGAGGTCGTCAAAATTACCGGACGACGCATGATGCAGCGCGTTCATCCGAGTCGCGAAATGTTCTTCCCACTTGCCCATGTTTGCCTGTGTGCGTACGGAGCCTCCGGGGAGCGGGCGCGGTCGCCCCGGCTTCGTTTCCGGCTGGTCGATCGTTGCACGGATGGGCGATAAGTGATGAAGCGTTCGTGCGAGATTGACCGCCAGTCGGCCGTGGGCCGGCGCGTCCTACAGATCACACATTCGGTCTAACTCAATAGGGTCTTCACTAATACTGTTGCCGTAGGCCAGGGTAGCGTGGGTAGCGGGCCCAACTGATCGATCGCCCGACCCTTTTAGCCGGTTACCGGTCATGCGCGAGCGCGCCGTCCCAAGTGATACAATGAGGCTGATGTCTCAGGGCCAGGGGAATTCGAAGCACGACGAGAAGGCGGTTCGGCCGCCGGATAGGCCGGCATGGCGCAGCCTGCCGCAGATGCGGTATCAGAACGCCTACGTGTGGATCGTGTTCTTTTCGTTCATGGATGTCTTGCTGACCTGGCTGATACTTTTGTTCGGTGAGGACGCGGCCGTCGAGATCAATCCCGTCGCCCGGTTCGTCATCGACGGATGGGGTGGTTTGCACGGTCTTGGTATGGCGGGCGCAAGCGGACTCAAGTTCACCCTGGTTGTGCTGGCGATCGTCATTTGCGAGATCGTCGGTCGGAGCAGCGACCGCAAAGGCCGACGGTTGGCGTGGGTGTTGGCGGTCATCGCAGCGGTGCCCGTCGTCTGGTCGCTGGGGCTGCTGTTGATGAATCAAGCGATCCTGAGCGGCGTCGAATGAGATCGCATTGGATACTACTTGTGGTTGGGTTGCGTGGTAGGGGAAGGCATCAAGGCATCAAGGCATCGAGGAAGAAGCTTCGAGCTTTGCGCTGATATGCAGGACCGCGCTGATGCGCTTACTACTCCCCTATCACCGTCACCATCAAGGTGCGATCGTGGGGACGAACGTCGCATTCCAGGTGGACGATCTGTTGCCACGTGCCCAACACAAGTGAGCCGTCGCGCACCGGCACCGTCAGCGACGGCCCGAGCAATGTTGCCTGCAGGTGTGAATGGCCGTTGCCATCATGCCAGGTCTGTTCGTGACCATACTCACGGCTGGGCGGCATGAGCTTGTCCAGTATCTCAGGCAGATCGCGCTGCAAGCCCGGCTCGAACTCGATCGCGCCGAGCGCGCCGGTGCTGCCCACGTTGAAGATGTGCACGAGGCCGGTGCGAACACCTGACGCGGACACGATCGAGTGAACGTCGGCGGTGATGTCCGTCATGTGGCCGTGCCCGGTCGTATTGAGTCTGATTTGCTTCTGAACCACCATTTGTTTCTCCATGAGTCCAAGGAGCGGGGCAACCTACCACGTCGGCAACAGCCTGGCACGGACGCTTCGACTAGGATTCGCCGCGATGGCGAGCGAGGGCAGAACAGATACGGACACGCCGAGGCGGATCGTGATTCTCGGCGCCGGGTTCGGTGGGGCGTATTGCGCTGCTGCGCTTGGGAAGAATCTCCGCGGACTGAATGTCGAGGTCCTGCTCATTGATCGGAATAACTTCTTTGTGTTTTACCCGCTGCTGGTCGAGGCGGGCACGGGCAGCCTGGAGCCCCGCCACGCGGTGGTGCCCATTCGGGCGTTTCTCAAGACGGCCGAGTTTCGCATGGCCGAGGTGGTCGACGCCGATTTTGATCGTCGGTCAATCACCTACCGGCTCGTGGGCGGCGACGACACCCAGCAGATCGACTACGACGAGCTGGTGATCTCCCTGGGCAGTGTCACGCGCCTGCCGGACGTCCCCGGACTGCGCGAGTTCGGCTGCCAGCTCAAGAGTCTGACGGACGCGGTCGCCCTGCGTGACCGGGCGATCACCATGTTGGAGCTTGCCAATGCGACGGACGACGAAGCGAAGCGCCGCGGGCTGCTGCACTTTGTCGTGGTCGGCGGGAACTTCACCGGCGTGGAGGTGGCGGGGGAGTTCGACATGTTCCTCCGGGCCGCTGCGCGAAAGTACCGCCATGTGAATCAGCGAGATATCAAGGTCACACTCGTGGAGCTTGGCGACCGCATCCTCGCGGCGTTGGATGCCGACCTCGCCGAGTATGCAGCGGCCCACATGCGCAAGCGCGGCATCGATGTCCGCCTCAACACTACAGTGACAGCGATCGAGCACGATCGCGTGACGCTCAGTTGCTCCGAGCAGCTTGACAGCCGGACCGTGATCTGGTGCGCGGGCATCGAGCCGAATCCGCTGATCGGCGCCTGGCCGCTGCCGGTCGATGATCGCGGCTATATCCTTTGCGAGCGCGATCTGCGCGTGAAGGGGATCGAGCACGTCTGGGCGATCGGCGATTGTGCGGTGAACCTCGATCGAGACGGTTCAGCGTATCCCGCTACCGCCCAACATGCCGTACAGCAGGCGGCGCATCTGGCCGGTAATCTCGCTGCGGTGCTCAGCGGCCGCGACCCTCGGCCGTGCAACATCAAATCAAGAGGAGCGCTGGCGGCGCTGGGGTGCCGCACGGGCGTGGCCAAGGTCTTCGGCTTCAAGCTGGCGGGCTTTGGAGCTTGGTTTCTGTGGCGGACCGTGTATCTGCTCAAGATGCCAGGGTTGGCCCGGAAGATCCGCATCGCCCTGGACTGGACCATCGACCTCGTCTTCTCGCGCGACTACGTCCAGCTCGGCGTCCATCGCACACCCCGGGAACCCGCCGACGCCGCACCAACAGCGGGAGCGGGGCACAATAGGAAGGTTGCGCCGCCCAGTGGGGGCGCTTGATTTAGCAATATTTCCCCTTCCAGTTGCGTTGTTGCTCGCGTATGGATCATAATGGTACTGAGGCGAGCTAACCCCGGACACGCCCGTATTGCCCGGTGTTATAGTGGCGACCCGTTATCGGCCTCATTCAGAGATCAGATAAAAGAGCACCCACCAGGAGTGTCACCATGCGTATGCGATCACTGGCGATCATCTCAGTTGCCTGCATCACCGCGCTCACCGCAGGCGTCTTGGGGCAGGGTAAGTCGGCCGACGACAAGAAGAAGCCCGACTTCCCGAAATTTGCCGAAGTGTCCAAAGGGTTCGAGAAGATCGTCTCCACCGCGGATGGCTCGAAGCCGTTGTATGCGGTCTACCTCCACAAGAAGAAGAACCAGCTCCTGGCCGAGCTGCCGTCCGGGTGGAGCAGCCAGAGATACTTCATCGCCGTGACCCAGGCCAGCGGAAGTGTCTTCGCCGGCTTGCAAGGCCCAACCCGCTACGTCTATTGGAAGCGCTACGACAAGCGCATGGCGTTGATTGAACCGCAGATCAGAACTCGCTCCACCGGCGAGTCGCAGTCCAAGAGCTCCGTGAAGCGCCTGTTCACCGATCGCGTGCTCGTGGATGTGCCCATTGTGACGATGGGCCCCGGCGGTCAGCCCGTGATCGACCTCGATGATCTGCTCATCGCTAAGGCGAGCACGTTTCTCGGCGGGCGAGCTCGCGGCATCAACGCCCGCCTCGCGCGAGTCGTCAGCGCCAAGGCGTTTCCAAAGAACATCGAGATAGCCATTGAAGTTCCCGTTTCCGGCGGCACGCTTACCACCTTCCACTATTCCATTAGCGTTATCCCCGACAGCACCGGCTACAAGCCGCGGGCGGCGGATGAGCGCATCGGGTACTTCACGACCGTCTACCGCGACCTTGGTCAATACGAGCCGCACAAGAAGTGGACCCGCCACATCGATCGCTGGGACCTCCAGAAGCGCGATTCCAAGCTCCGCCTCAGTCCGCCCAAGGAGCCGATCGTTTTTTATATCGAGCACACCGTTCCCGTCCGCTATCGGCGATGGGTCCGCCAGGGCATCCTCTACTGGAACGAAGCGTTTCGGAACATCGGACTCGATAACGCCATCGAGGTTCGCTATCAGGACAAGGCCACCAAGGCGCACATGGATAAAGACCCCGAGGATGTGCGCTACAACTTCATCCGTTGGCTGAATAACGACATCTCGACCGCGATCGGACCGCACCGTTCGCATCCGTTGACCGGACAAATCCTCGATGCGGACATTGTTCTTACGGATGGTTGGATTCGTGCGTATTGGGGTTGGTATCACGAGCAGGCGCCGGAGCTGGCGGTCGAGGGCTTCAGTCCCGAGACATTGCTGTGGCTGGAGGATCATCCGGATTGGGATCCGAGGATTCTGCTGACGCCGCCCCAGAAACGGCCGGCGATTTTTGCCCAGCGGCAAGAGCGCAAGCGTCGACTTGCGGCCGGCGAAGCGATTGCGCCGTTTCCCACTGACCCCGCCTTGATGTACAACGATGAGTTGGCCGCGATCAGCGACTGGCTTGGCGACGAAAATAGAATGTGCCTGGCTGCGCACGGCTTGGCGGCGGAGATGGCCTTTGGACGATTGAATCTCGAGTCGTTGGGGCTCATCGAGGCGTTCGACGGTGAAGACGCGCCCGAAGGTGACGTGCTGGACGGCATCCCCGAATGGTTCGTCGGCCCGTTGATGGCGGCCCTCGTCTGTCACGAAGTCGGTCACACGCTCGGTCTGCGCCACAACTTCAAGGCGTCCAGCGTTTATACGCTGGCCGAGATCAACAGCAACGAATTCAAGGGTAAGAAGACGATGACCGGTTCGGTCATGGACTACAACCCGGCCAACTTCAACATGGAAGCGGGTGAAGTCCAGGGCGACTTCGCGATGATCGGCATCGGGCCGTACGACATGTGGGCCATCGAGTACGGGTACACGTTCGGTGATCTGAAGAAAGTGCTCGCGCGTGTGGCGGAGCCTGAGCTGGCGTATCTCACTGATGACGACACGTCGGGTCCGGACCCGCAGGCCCGGCGGTACGACTTCTCCTCCAACCCGCTGGACTATGCGGAGAACCAAATGCGTCTCGTGCGCTATCACCGGGAGCGCATCCTTGACAAATTCGTGAAGGACGGCCAAAGCTGGTCCAACGCCCGCCGCGGATATCAGACCACGCTGCGCATGCACCTTCGCACGCTGAGCATGATGGCCAACTGGGTCGGCGGCGCGCACGTCAGCCGCGACCGCAAAGGCGACCCCAACGGCCGAACGCCGGTGCAGGTCGTCGACCCGGCCAAGCAACGGGCGGCGGTTCAATTTGTTATCGACAACGCCTTCAATGACGAGGCGTTCGGGCTGACGCCTGAGCTACTGGCCCACATGACGGTTGACAAGTGGTCCGATCGCAGCCCCGGCGACCGAAGCGATCCAACCTGGCCGGTGCATGATCGCGTCAGGTCGATCCAATCGTCGGCGTTGACCATGATTCTGAATCCGACGACCTTGACGCGCGTGTACGACAACGAGTTCCGCACACCAAACGGCGATGACGCGCTCACGCTGCCGGAGCTGATGCAGACGCTCGTTGATGCGGTGTTCACCGAGTTCGGGACGAAGTTTGACGGCATGTCATTCACTGACCGCAAGCCGATGATCTCCAGCTTGCGGCGCAATCTCCAGTCGTCGATGGTTGATCGCTTGATCGGTCTGTCCACGAGCGACCGGCGTATGCCGCGGCCGATTCGGACGCTGGCGGTTCATCAGCTCAAGCAACTGAACGATACGGTGGCTGAGGTGATCGCCGGCTACGGCAAGGGTTCCCTCGATGGATACACGCTCGCGCATCTGGAAGACTTGACGGACCGCATCACCAAGGCGCTCAACTCGGTCTACACCGAGCGCATGTGACGGTAGCGAGTCGAAATCTTCGTTGAATAGGCGAGTCGTCCTCTGGGCGACTCGCTTTTTTCGCCTCGATTCGGCAAAGTTCTGACAGATTGGACCGTTCGGACGAATCTGTATGTCTGGAAGGGTCCCGGCGCGCGTGTGGCTGAACGCTCAGGGGCTTGGCCATAGTTTCGTTTTTTCGCGCGTAGCGAGGAGGGTCTGAAGTGAAAACAAGAAATGTCATCGGTGCCTTGAGCGCCGCCGCGATCATAACGTCCGCATCGCTCGGCGATATCCAGTCGTTGGAACTGCCGTTTCAGGGCGACATTACCGAAGGTTTCGAGCAGTACGAAATCGGTGACTACCCTTCGTTGGATGTTTTCGACGGCAGTGGGTTTGTCACCGCGATCGGTCAAGAAGCGCCGCCGGTGCCGGAAGTCGAAATACACTTCGGCGTCACTATCCATGGGATTCACGTTCAGGCCCGTAGCGGCGTACGGATGCTGGGAACAACATTCTCCGATGACGTTTCGCCGGCGATACGCTGGAACTTGACTCAACCCGCGCTGATGTTTGGCGGGTTCTTCGCGACCAACAACCTCGTTCCGGACGCGACCGCATTCTTCTACGACGAGGACAACAATTTCCTCGGCCAGCAGCCTTTGTTCATCCCCAACGATGGGAACTGGGTGTGGCAAGGATGGGAAACCACCGGCGCCGGCATCGCTCGAATCGACTTCTTCGGAAACGGCCAGTTCGGTCCGGGATTCATCTTCTACGACGACATGGACTACATTCCGATCCCTGCCCCGGCGTCGGCGGTGTTGCTTGGGGCGGTCGGCTTGATCGCGCGCCGCAGACGACGGTGATTCACGCCTGAGTGAGGGTTGCTACCAAGATATGCGGCTGTTGGTACGATAGCTCCTGTTATCTGACATGGGAGGTATCGCTGTGATCGGCTTGATTGGCAGACTGCTTACGCTTAGCGTCGGTGCGTTTCTGGTCGGCTGCCAGACGCACACCGGCAGTCAATACGAGCCGTTTGTTGCCCCACCGCGCGAAATCGAAGATTGGGAGGGGGTTCCTCGTTTGTCAGGTATAGGGGACGTGCTCTTTGCCGGTCAGCCGACGGAAGAGGGATTCAAGGTACTCGCTGAGCGAGGTGTGAAGGTCGTCGTGAATCTGCGCCCAGATGCAGAAATGCAGCGCGCGGTTGATTTCGACGAAGCGACCTTCGTCGAGTCACTTGGCATGGAATACGTACACATCCCAATGACGCCCAGCACATTCAGTGCCGCTGATGTCGCACAACTCAAGGCCGTGTTTTATCGTCGGGGAACAGTACCGGGGGAGCCGTTCACGCTGATGATCCATTGCCAATCGTCCAACCGTTGCGGTGCATTATGGGCAGCGTTTCTGCACGACGATTATGGTTTCGATGAGTCAAAGGCAATTCAGTACGGCAAGTTGGCGGGACTTCGCAGTGAATCAATGATCGAAGCAACCAAGCGGGTGATAAACGATTAGACGAACTCAAACCAAGGAGAAGATCATGAACGCCCAAAGACGAATGATCTGTGCCATCGCGACCGCAGTATTCGTTTGCGGTTGCGGCGGCGAGGACGGGAACGGCGATGCAGCAGCTACGCCTGGCGATTTCGGCTCCTTGCAGTCAGCCATGTCCGAGACGGCAAGCAAAGCCATCGACGCGGCGAAGAAGGAATTCACCAACCAGCTCGAAACGGATCAATCCAAGGTTGATGCGGCCAAGGCGATCGCCAAAACGCTTTCAGATGAGCAGCTTGACAAGCTTATTTACCGGCTTGACACGCGGCTTGCCACTGCGCGCAGAAAACTGGCGAATCTTTCCACCGCCGATGAAGGTGCGGCCAAGGCCTTGCAGGATGAGTTGGCCGAATTGATGAGCGATATCGCCACGCTCCACGGCCAGGCTATGGCGCG
This sequence comes from Planctomycetota bacterium, assembly GCA_022563315.1. Taxonomy (GTDB): domain Bacteria; phylum Planctomycetota; class Phycisphaerae; order Phycisphaerales; family SM1A02; genus JADFNO01. Next base: position 45,734 of record JADFNO010000006.1, read on the forward strand.
TATCGACGAGCTAAGTGGTTGAGACGCCCGTGCTGGTATCGGGCGATCATCTCCGGCGTGGTACAGGTGACTGCCTTTAGCCCACTTCGCCGGCGACGAGTTGTTCCTGTTTCCAGGCTTCTCGGCCGGTCATGGTCGCGGTAACCTCGACGGGCATGGACAGGTGCAGCGTGACGGGATTGTGCAGGTCGATTTCGCCGGAGACTTCGTGGACGCCTGTCTTGAACGCCGCGCCTCCCCAATCGACGTCGAGGGAGCCACAGGCCAGCCCGGCGCGTTTGCGCAGCCGGGCGCCGTGACTGCGCGGATACCAGCTCGCGGCGGCCATTTGGACGTTGATCACGTCGCCCTGGAGATGCGGGGGCACAGCGATGGGCTGATGGATCACGCCGAAGTCGCCGCCGCCGGCCTTGAAGGCAAAGTGCACGTCGCGCATGCCGGGGCGAATGACGAAGCTGTCCTGGGGCGGGCGAAGGTGTACGATCGCCTCCACCGGGTTCTCAAAGCGATTCTGGTAATAAAGGCTCAGCTCCGCTTGATTCCTATTGGGGCGAACGATGGCCATGAATGACAGCCCGTCCACGTCGTAGTAGATGTCGCCGAGCACGTCGCGCAGGTGGTCCGGCAGCTTGTCCTCGAATGTCAGCGCATAGAACAGCCAGGCCGCGCAGCCGACGATCAGAATCAACGAGGCGGTGCGTTGCGTCCAGATGGACGGCGCATCCGAGCCCATCAGGATCAGCCACACGATGATGGCCCAAACGCTCGAGGCAATCAGGGCCAGGACGAGAATAAAGTTGCGCGTCTCGTGCATCGGCGGCTCTCCTGGTTGGCGTTCCGATGGCGAACCGGACCCCGCCCACAACCCACCAGCCGTGCAAACCTCATACCTCGGTTTGCCCGCCCTGTGATGCAACGGGCGGCTACGCTCTTTATAGTATCAGGTCCGGCCAGGTTTCGAGCCAAGATTCGTCCTCGCCGGCCTCAACCGCTGCCAACCAAGGAAAAATGCTATGGATTTCGACAATCCCCCCGCCGATCCGGTGGCTGAGGTCAACAAATGGCTCATGGAGGCCCAGCGGCCCGATCGGGCCAATCCCAACGCGATGACGCTGGCCACGGTGGATCCGGACGGCCGGCCCTCGGCTCGCATCGTCCTGCTGAAACACTTGGACGACGAGGGCGCGGTGTTCTACACGAACCGCACCAGCCGGAAAGCCAGGGCGCTCGAGGCGAATCCTCGGGCCTCGCTCGTGCTGTACTGGGATCCGGAACGCCGGCAGGTGCTGATCGAGGGGCGCGTGTCAACGGTGGACGATGCGCAGTGTGATGCGTATTTCGCCAACCGGCCTCGCGAGGCCCAGATCGGAGCGTGGGCGAGCGAGCAGTCGCAGCCGGTCGAGAGCCGGGCCGTGCTCGATGCCCGCGTGTTAGAGGTGGCGGCGCGGTACGCCGGCCTCGAGATTCCCCGCCCCTCGTTTTGGGGTGGGTATCGCGTCAGTCTCGACCGCATCGAGTTCTGGCAGGGCCGCGATGCCCGGTTGCACGATCGAGTCGCCTATACCCGAAACGACCAGGGCGGTTGGAGCGCGCAGCGATTGTATCCGTGACGAGCGGCATCAAGCCATCGAGGGTGAGAGAAAAAGAGGTGATGCGGATTGGGATCGAAGCGAGCCGCCGCGTCCTCGCGAGCGGTCGACGTACGCGCACCGCGCGCCGATCGGTTCGCGCACTGCGTCCTGGTCACTGAAGTGACCAGGCCTCGGGCTCTTGCCCCATCTGCGTTCTGTGCGGATCTATGGTGAATGCTTCAGCTACGCGTCGCCGAGCGTGTGCCGAACCCAGTGATTGAGCGACACCCGTGTGAGCTGTTTGGCGGTCTCCGGATCGACATCGAGGAACCGCAGCCCCAGTTCGTGCTTGCGGAACCCAATCTTGTTCGATCGCACGACCTCGGCCTGCACCTTCATCGTCTCCCCCTCGTACGTCAGCTCGACTTCGACGACGGTGTCCTTGGGAGCGCGTGTGCAGCGAACCCGCATCCCCCCGAGTGACAGGTTCAGGACCTCGCCGAGGTTGCATTTCAGCGCTTCCTGCGGCAGACGGGCGTGAGCGCGCCGGTCGTCGTTCGCCTCGGTCGGCTTGGTCAGGGTCACCGTAAACCAAAAGGTGAGACCGTCTTCGTCTTGGCTGGTATCGACGCCGAACTCCCCGCCCATAAGCTGGACAAGTTTCCCGGAGATAGTCAGCCCGAGTCCACCGTGCGTTTTAGGTTCCGTGTTGTCTTGTCGTGGGGCAACGAAGTTCGGCCCAGGGATCGTGGTCGACTCGTGTGCCAACTGGAACCGAAGGGTCGTGTGGGAGTGAGTCTGGTGTTGCACCGCAACGTTCAAACTCACTTCGCCCGGCTCGGCGAACTTGATCGCGCGGTTCATCGAGTACAGGAGGACCTGGCGTAACCGACCGGGATCGCCCCGGACGAGGGCCGGAACCTCCGGGGCCACGCACTGGACCAGCTCGATCCCCCTCTTGTTGGCAGCCGGCGCGAGCATGTTGACTGCCTCTTGAACCATCGATCGCACGTCGAAATCAGAGGTCTCGAGCTCGATCTCGCCCTCGTCGAGTCGCGGCAGCTCGAGAACGCTCTCGAGCAAGCTTGACATCGCGGCCACGGCATATTCAGCCGTATTGAGGTATCGCTGTTGCTCGTCATCAAGCTTGGTGTCGCGCAAGAGCTCGATCATGCTGATCACGCCGTCGATCGGCGTGCGGAGCTCGCTGGACATCTCCGCCAGGAACTGGCTTGGCGAACCCGGCGGGTCGAGCGCGGACGGTCGCGCCGCCTTGAGGCGCTCGCACCGGGCCGACAGCGCATCCAGTTCGCCTTGAAGTTCGGTCGTCGTCGAGCGTAGATCGTCGACGCCCGGAGCCCCCTGGTCCCTTGGGGGCGCCGTCAGCGGCAGGCCCGGCCCGACTGAAGATTCAGCGGCGGCGATCGTGCCTGGGGTTGGGTCGGCCTCGACCGTGTCCTTACACTCGTCGCAATCGGAAAGGTCTTCGACAACATCCTTATCTACGGAAGGTGTCGGCGGAGGCGCGACGATCTGCGGTTGTTGGCGCGCTTCGACCAGGGCCTCGGATACGCGTTGGGCCATGAGCGCTACGTTGACCTCGGTTTTCTCGGTGATCTGCGCTACCGCTGAGGCTCGCTCCAGCATCGCATCGCTCGTATTCGCTGTCTGCTGTTGGAACTGGGCGACCGCCTCCTTGAGTCGATCATCGAACTCGACAAACTGCTGCTCGAGTCGCGCCTCAGCCTGCTCCGTACGGCGCTGTCGCTCGTCGAGATCCTCCGTTGCCGCGGCGATGGTGTCCGTTCGTTCTTGAAGCGCCTTGAGAAGACGGAGGCCCAGACGAAGTCGCTGTTCCAGTTTGGCTGACGCCTGCTCGGCCTCGGCGCGGTGGCGCTGGGCCTGATCCGTCAGGTTCGTCAACTTGCCGGCGGCGCGTTGAAAGTCGCTGATCACCGTCTCGATCGTCTCGGCGAGATCGTCCACCGCATCCCGATCCAACACCTGGATGGTGCGGATAATGTCGTTTTGGTCGTCCTGCTCAGTCACCATGGACAGCCTCTGTTGGACCGGTCGCGACGAGCGAGTCAGCGCGCACCGCGATCCCGGTCACCTCCGTTGGCTTATCGGCCTAGCCGGGGGGTGTCGTTCAGTCAGGCTGGCCGTAACGATGCTCGAGAAGCTCGACCGTGAACCCGCCCTCGTGCTCACCGTCGATTCGGCCCTGGAGCAGGTATGCCCAGTCCGTGAGCTCCTCGATGGGGAAGCTCACGGTCTCACCCAGACCCCAGCCCGAGGCCAGTTCGGCCTGAGGCGGGTTGGCCAATCGCCCTTCGATCCGAAACGGCGACCAATGGAGGATGGGCTTGACCCAGAGGTGCTCGACCCCGCCGTTGACGGTCGGCGCGGCCCATTTCACGGTCCATCGCGATCGTTCTTGCTCAGTTGAGCTCAACCATCGCTGCCGAGCCTGATCGACCGTGCGGCGGGCCTCGGCGATCGCTTCGGCGAGTTCCGGATCATCGGCTTCGTTGGGAACGGCCACTTGGGCCGAGCCGTCGGCGATCTGCCAGGGCGACGGCGGGGCGACCGTGGGCGGCGACCGCTTGGTCGCTTCCGGCGGCATCTCGGCGGACTCGCAGCCGATCAACGCCACCCACGAGGTCCCGACCATGATCCATACGATCGCCTTGTTCATCGCCACTCCCATCGCTGGATCGTAGCCGGCGCCGCAGCAAGTAACCATACGAACCGGTCGTATGCGACTGGACGCGTCAGCGAACGGCCGACGGGTGGGATGCGTATAAACAGCTTTTGCACTGACCCAGACGGAGCGATGCTATCAGACTCGCCAGAGTCGAGATATACGGCTCAGGGCATACCAACTCGTCAAAAGATGAAATAAGGAGACATCAAGATGATGAAACACACGTGGACATTGCTGGCCGTTATTGGATTAGCCGTGTCAAGCGCATTGGCGGACACGACGTACATGTCGGGCGTGGTCACGATGACGCGCCTCGAACTCGCCCTTGGTGACCAGATTATCGCGACGGGCGACCTCACGATAATCTGCGATGAAGATGCGATTATCGATGGCGTTATCCTCGGCGACCCGGGGGTGCGGATTGAAATCCGCGCCGACAACACGATCGAAATCCTCGGTTCCATATCTTACGGCTAACGGCGCGAATGGCGTCGATGTCGAGGAGGCAGGTCAGAGTAGCGGCGACGTGGTTCTTGTCGCAGACACTATCGAGCCTCCGGTCTCCACCATCGCCGCCGGGGCGGGCGGCAGCGCAGGCCCCTCGGGCGACGGCGGTGACGGCGGCACCGTCGAATTCGTTTACGATGTCATCTACGTGGACACCAATTCGAAAGTACAGGCTGGTCAGGGCGGCATGGCATCAATGGTTTCACCGTGGCGGCCAGAGACGGCGGATTCAGCGGCGCAAGTGGCGACTTAGTGATGACAGCCGCAGAGGAAGCCGAGGTTATTATTATTGTTGATCCGTGCGCAGACGGGGCCGCCGGCGCGGGCGGGGCGGCCGGGGCTGGAAGTGCCGGGTTTCCTCCCGACTGCGCCCCAGGTGCTGCCGGGACAGCCGGAGTTGCAGGCACGGCGGGCACTGCCGTCAATACACCTGTAGCAGGTCCGAATGGACATGACGGTGGTGTATACTGAAGCCATGACGTCAGTGAAAACGCGGTGCCATCATGCCCGCAGTATTGGCCGGGTGGTGAGAAACGTCTTGGCGGCGCTGTTTTTGAGCTTCCTCGGGTCGGCGGCGATTGTACTCGCCGCCGACTATTTTCTGTTTAGGAGCGGAACGTGGACTGGCTGGACGATGGTTGCCTTTTATCCCAGCCATGAAGATGTTCTCTGGTGGGAGTCCCAGGTTGGTCCGCTCCCTCCCCCTACTTCCACTGCTGGCATGGTGATGCCCCGCCAATCTCGCGGCCGTACTGGGTTGACCAGTGGCTCGGATGCCCTCACGGCCTCGCGTTTAGCTTACGGACTGATGGGCGTACGGATGGAAACGGCGTCGGAGTGGATTCGCGGTAGTGTGCTCGTCTCCGAGACGAAGCATGCCTGGCACATCGGCGTGGAACTCCCCGGCGGCATGGCCTTTGAACGAATCTACATCGGCGCGCCAGGGGACGCACTAGCGCATCCGACGTACGGGACATGGGATTTCAGAATCTTGCCAATCGGTTTGGCGATCAATTCCTTGTTCGTGGCCGGTCCACTTTTTGTGCTGGTAACCATATTGGCGTGGACCACGGCAAGAACATTTCGCAGGATCAAGGGAATCGACCGGCGAGCCAGAGGACAATGCGAGGTGTGCGCGTACGTGCTAATTGCGGGCCAAAACCCCTGCCCGGAGTGCGGGCATCACCGGAAATCAATCGAGTATAAAGCCGCGAGTTCTGGTAATAAGCAATCGTGACGCACCGCGATACGATCCCGGCCTTTCGCCCCCCCGCGAATGGTTACATCAACGACGATGGCCTCTCAGTCCGTACAGATATTACGCCTCGGCGCCCCCGGCAAGCCGGGGGTTATATGACTCAAGGCGTTGGATTTCCGGTAATCCGCGCCTGGCCGTTCACATAAGGCGGCCGGTGTGGCGGGCGCTGCCACCAATACGTCGGTAGCATGCCACAATGGAAATAATGGTGTAGAGTGCGATAATGAGCATGGTGCTTAATGAGTGCTAACGCCGTGACGGCCGCGAAAACGCAACGCCATCATGCCCGCAGTATGGTCGGCAAGGTGAGAAACGTCTTGGCGGCGCTGTTTTTCAGCATCCTCGGGTCGGCGGCGATTGTCCTCGCCACCGACTATTTTCTGTTCAGGAGCGGAGCGTTGAGTGGCTGGACGATGGTTGCCCATTCCTCCAGCCATGATGATGTTATCTGGTGGCAGTCGCAGGTTGGTCCGCTCCCTGCCCCCGCTACCACTGCTGACATCATGATACCCCGCCCTGCTCCCGGCCGTACTGGGTTGAGCGGTGGCGCGGTTGGCCTCTCGGCCTCGCGTTTATCTGACGGATTGATGAACCTACGGATGGAAACAGAGTCGAAGTGGATGCGCGGGAGCATACTTGCGTCTCGAACGAAGTATGCCTGGCGCATCGGAGTGGAACTCCCCGGCGGCATGGCCTTGGAGCGAATCTACATCAGCGCGCCAGGGGCCGCACTAGCGCCTCCGACGCTCGGGGGATGGGATTTCAGAATCCTGCCAATCGGATTAGCGCTCAATACCTTGTTCGTGGCCGGTCCACTTTGTGTGCTGGTAACTGTATTGGCGTGGGCCACGGCAAGAGCATTTCGCAGGATCATGGGGGCAAGCAGCCGGCGAGCCAGAGGACAATGCGAGGTGTGCGCATACATTCTAATTGCGGGCCAAAACCCCTGCCCGGAGTGCGGCCATCACCGGAAATCAATCGAGTATAAAGCCGCTAGTTCTGGTAATAAGCAATCGTGACCCACCGCCATACCATCCCGGCCTTTCTCGCCCCAGCAACGACGGCTGCGGTAGCGGCTAATCCGGACCCGAGCGTCGCGCGGCTCTGTGATCGGCGACGTAGTGCTCCATCGCCTTCATGCCGTCGGTCCGCTTGATCTCGCCGGCTTGTTTGACCCAGTCGAGCGAAAGAATCTGATCGACGAGCTTCTCGGAGTCGGCTTCGTCCGCCTTGTTGTACGGGCACACCGCGATACATATCCCGCAACCGTCCGTC